>CATNEU010000032.1 GCA_950097605.1 uncultured Oscillospiraceae bacterium
GGGCTTCCCATGGGGAGGCCCGCCCTGTCTGTACGCAGATGGAACAAACGCCGCCGGGAACGGTTTCCCGGCGGCGTTTGTTTTGGATGCGGTCGTAAAACTACAATGTGATCTCGTCGTGGTCTGTATGGACGTATTTGCGTTTGCTGCATTTTCCTGCAATCCCAAGCAAACAGTCCGCCGCCTTGAGAATGCCGAGCAGCGTGACCACACATACGAATATACAAGCGATGACCTTACAAACCTTCATCATACAAACCGCCTTTCACACGAATATTGGCTATGGAATTGGATGGGAGTTAACCGTCCGTCCGGCATTTGGGTCAATAATCCACAATTTCAAATGCACCGAAAAATGCAGGCGCATGCATCTCGGGCGCAGGCAGGCGGATATCGAAATAGCACCCAAAGTGGACATAGGGAGGCGTGCCGCAGGTTTTATAGAGATTTCCCTGGATAGTATGCCCCTTTTCAAACCCTTTGACACCAAAAACTGCTTCAAAAAGTGCTGCGGGCAAGGCGATTTGGCCGCCCCAAAATTCACCTTGCAGGTTTTCGCCGGCAAACATGTCCGCGCAGAGTGTTTCCGTATAGAAATCCGAGAGGGGGCGGGACGCCCCGTCTTCACAGACACGGGCCAGCGTTTCGCCGCCTGCGGACAGGCTCAGTGCAAGATAGCGCGCGCCGTGCGCACCCGGCGGGGTGAAGAAAAACGAAATACAGCTCTGCGCGAAAAAGTCCCGCGGCTTTTCGGGAGAGACAACCGGGTCGTTCTCAAACGACCAGAGGCGGACGATGAGGTCTTCGCCGTTTACAACGCAGAGCTGCGCCTGCGTAAACGGGCGGTAGGCGTCGTTTGTCCAGGGGTATTTGGTCAAAACGGCCACCGGGAGAGAGTCCCAAACCGGTGCGCCTTGGATGCGGCTGATTTTAAAGCTCATTGCTGGTTCCACCTGCCTGTTCATTCATTGGGGATCGGGGCTGCAGGGCTTGTCTGCTCTGCGGCGGGCCGCCGGAGCGGTTTTCATATTGTATAGTATACCACAAGCACAGCGTGCGTAGGGGGATAATCGTGCATCCAGGCGGAAGGGTTCCGCAGAACCCGGATCGCCTTGCACATAACCCGTATAATGGCCGCTCTGCGGCTATTATACCACAAGCACAGCGTGCGTAGGGGGATAATCGTGCATCCAGGCGGGAGGGTTCCGCAGAACCCGGATCGCCTTGCACATAACCCGGTATAATGGCCGCTCTGCGGCTATTATACCACACAAAAAGCGGTTTGCGAATGGCAGTGTGCAAGAAAAAACGAGAGATTTTGTAAACACAGCGTGAAATCGCAGCTTGGAGAAGAGGGGGCTGGAACCCTGTCCGAATCCGTGCATATACTGGAATGGGAAGGCCCTGCCGTGCATCGGCAGGCGAGTGAAAGCGGGGTGATGGTATGGAGTTTTGGGTCTCGGCAGTGATCATGGTGGTTTGTATCGCAGTCATTTTGGTTGCAGAAATTCTGCTGAAGAAAACCGGTAAAGACGGGTCGGAAATCGTTGCGAAGACAGCCGACGCCGTGGGAGACGCCGCCGAAACGGCGGAAAAGGTGCTGGAGGCGGCGGATGAGCTGGGCGGCAGTCCGGGAGGGCTTGTTGGAAAGGCTGCGGATGCAGCCGGTGTGGTTGCAGATATCGCGCATACAGTGGAAAACGCGGTGCAGGGTACCGGTGGGCCGGAACAGCCCGAGCCGGAACCGCCGCAAGCTTCGGACCGCTGACCGGGTAAAAATCATTTCCGCCGCTATGACCAACAAAACGTCTGCGTGAAAGACGATGGGAAAGATTCGACCTGTGGGTTTCCAAACCAAAAGCCATGCGGTCTCTCAACCCGGAGAGCCGCATGGCTTTTTCAATCGCAATGGCGTGGAATCACCTGTCTCCTCGGATATCGCTGCGTTCATGCACCGGCTTAACAACCCGGCCGCAGGCGTTTTCGAGCGTTTCGTGCACAAGATGCGAGACGGTTTCGTCGCAGAGCACGGCAATGGTGTCCCCTGCGTGGATAACGGTTTCGCCGTTTGGAACAATCTCGCTTTCGCCGCGCATGAGCGAGACGACAAGGCAATAGCGCGGCCACTGGATTTCGCTGATCTTTTTGTCTTCAGCGGCGGCGCCGTGGCAGACCGGCGATTCCAGCAGCACCTTTTCGCCGGTGGGCTGCGTTTCCAGGGGTCCCCCCTGTTTGGAGAGCAGGCGGCGGAGCAACTGGTCATACACCGGTTGAACGCGCAGCAGGTCGGCGACCAGATAGGCCGTCAGCGAGACGATCGAAAGCGTCAGCATGTGGGAGAAGCTGCCGGTCATCTCGCTGATTAGGACGACGCCGGTGATCGGTGCGCGCACGATTGCCGCAAAAAAGCCCGCCATGCCCAATATCATAAAGTTTTGCAGCAGGTCGGGACTCATGCCGAACAGGCTGGTCATCGAGGTGGAAAACGCGCTGCCGACAACCGCCCCGAGCACCAGCAGGGGCAGGAAGATGCCGCCTGGAACGCCCGACCCGAACGAGAGCATCGAAAATAGAAACTTTGCCGCAAACAGCCCGCAGAGCAGCCCGAACGCCAGGTTCCCGCCGCTGAGCTGTTCGACAAGGCCGTGCCCGCCGCCGAGCAGCGCGGGCCAGGTGAAGCCCAGAACGCCTGCGAGAACGAACGGTAGGGCGGTTTTCAAATAGGCGGGGCGGACCCGGTCGTATAGCTGCTGGGACTTTTCGATGCAGAGGTTATAGACCACGCCGAGCAGGCCCAGAATCAGCCCAAGCAGGATCACCAGCCCGTAGTGCCGCAGCGGCATCATGGATTTTATGTGAAAATCGAAGACGGGTTTCAAACCGAAGATGTTGCGGGAGATGAAATCCGCGGTGATCGAGGAGGCCATTGTGGAGAGCAGCACCTCGGCCGAAAAGTTTTTGTGCACCTCTTCAAGGGAGAACAGGACGCCGGCAAACGGCGCGTTGAAGGCCGCTGAGAGGCCGGCGCTTGCGCCGCAGGTCAGCAGAAGCCTCTCCTCGGTTTTCACGCGGCGGGTGAGACGGGCAAAACCCTTGCCCGCCATCGCGCCGAGCTGGATCGAAGGCCCCTCGCGCCCCAGCGAGAGGCCGGCCCCGATGCTGAGCACGCCGCCCGCGAACTTGGCGGCGAGCACCCGCCACCAGCACTGGCGGATACGTCCCTGCATCTCCCCTTCCACCTGGGGGATGCCGCTGCCGCCGATCATCGGTTCGATTCGTACAAGCAGCGTGACGGCAGCGGCCATTGCCAGAAGGAGGCCGAACCAGAGTGGAATAAACCAGGCGTTCGCCCTTCCAAAAGCGAGCGCCGCGCGCAGCAGCCCGTCGGCCTTTTCCAGCGCGATGCGGAACAGCACCACTATGATGCCCGCAAACACGCCGACGGCAATGCCCTCGAGCACGAGCACATAGCGGAAGCTGCGGACGCGCTGGAGCGTTTTGGTTGTGGTATTGTCAGTCGTGGCGGCCATTGTATCGTTTCCCCTTTGTTGTTGGCGTTTGCGCGGTGCGGCGGTTCTGCACGGTTGCGCACGTACCGGCAAAACGGAGCAGTAGAACGCAAAATGTTTACAGGATATTTGCGCTTTGTTCATCTCTATTATAGCGCACAGCGGTGCGCCGCGTCAAATCCGCGCGGGCTAGAACACCACCGCGCCGAGGGCCTCCGCGAACGTGACGGCCTGCGCGATGTCAATTTTGGTCTTTTGAAATTGCACGCTGCGCATATCCACGCCGGCGAGCGAGGCTTCCCGCAAGTCGGTGCCTGCCAGCAGCGCGCCGCCGAGCAGCGCATGCGTCAAATCCGCGCCGCGCAGGTCGGCTTTTTGCAGCTTGGCGCCGCGCAGGTCGGCGTTTGCGAAGACAATGCCGCGCAGGTCCATACCGCGCAGGTTGCATTCCGCGAAGCAGGTGTAGGCATAGTTGCCGCGGGTTAGGGCCAGCCCCGTCAGATCCGCGCCGGCAAACGAGGAGCCGGTGCATTTGCAGTCGGTCAGCTCCGCGCCGAACAGGCTCGCGGAGGAAAACTGGCAGTTCAGGAAAGCGGAGTTTTGATGGACCGAGCCGCCCAGCCGTGCAAACGTGAAGTCACAGCCGCTGAAGGTGCAGTGGTCGGTTGCCAGCTCATCCATGCGGCAGGCCTTGAAGCGGCAGCGAGTGAACTGGATGCGTGTCAGCGCAGCCTCACTGAAATCGACGTCGGTGAAGGTTTGGTTCTCATAGTGATTGGTTTCCGGACAAAACATGGTGGCAGCCTCCCTCTTTAAAAATCCAAAAGTTTTGCGCTGTATAGTATGCACCGGTTCGGCACAAAACGCAAGGGCCCGGCGGTCTGCGGGTGTGGGGTTTTGTGCGGATGTGTGGTATAATAGCCGCAAAGCGGCCATTATAGTTTATGTGCAAGGCGATCCGGGCGCAGGAGTGCCCTCCCGCCTAAATGCACGATTCTGCCCGCCGCGCACGGAGGCGCTTTTGGCAGAATGAGCCGCAAAGCGGCCATTATAGTTTATGTGCAAGGCGATCCGGGCGCAGGAGAGCCCTCCCGCCTAAATGTACGATTCTGCCCGCCGCGCACGGAGGCGCTTTTGGCAGAATGAGCCGCAAAGCGGCCATTATAATTTATGTGCGGGGGCCGCTGTTTATGGAGGTGAAGGGATGGTTGTTGGAACCGCAAAAATTCGGCTGCACCTGCCTTGGGTGCACAGCTTGAAAGAAAAGCGCATGTTGGTGAAAAGCGTGCTGGCGCGCTTGCAGAATAAATACCATGTGTCGGCCGCGGAGGTCGGCGAACAGGACATTCATCAAATCGCGGTGCTGGGCGTCGCGGTGGTCTCGACCGACGCAGCTTTTGTTGAAAACATTTTGCAGCAGATCGCAGGGTATATCGAGGACACCACCGAAGCGCAGGTGACGGATATTGAAACAGAACTCATATGACGGACAGGAGCGGACAGCCCGCCATGCGGCGGGAACTGCCTATACGCTGATCCGGTCGGAGCGGAAGACGCTTGCAGTAGAGATTGGGCAGGACGCCAGGGTGCTGGTGCGCGCGCCCCGGCGTCTGCCGCTTTGGCGGATCGAAGCGTTTTTGGAGCAAAAACAGGCGTGGATTGCAGAAAAGCTTGCACAGGCCCGCCGCAGCGCGCAGGCGCGGGAAGCCGCGATTGCCGTCCGGCCCCGGCGCCTGCCCCTGTTCGGGGAGGAATACCCCGTCTGTTATACACAGGTCGAGACGCTGGAATTTGCAGAGGGCCGGTTCACTTTACCGGACAGGCCTTTTTCAGAACTGGGGCCGCTTTTGGAGGCGTTTTATAGAAAACAGGCGGCGGAGGTGCTGCCGGGGCGTGTTGTGCGGTTTGCCGCGGCGATGGGGGGTTGCCCCGTCCGCCGTGAAGATCAGCGGTGCGGCAAAACAGTGGGGCTCCTGCTCGGGCAAAAACAGCTTGCACTTTTCCTGGCGGCTGGCGCTGGCCCCGCCGGAGGCTGTGGATTACGTGGTGGTGCACGAGCTGGCGCATGTCCGGGAGCACAACCATTCGCAGCGTTTCTGGCGCCTTGTGGAACAATACCAGCCGGGCTTCCGCCGGGCAGAGGCGCTGCTGAAAACGCTGGCGCGCCGCCTGCAGGACGAGTGGGTGCTGTAAAGCCGTGCATTTGCTTGCAGCCGCGGTTTTGAAACCGGCAATTTTGTCAACACTGATAGAATAAACAATCGACTGGCCGCAATCGAACTGCCGGCGCGGGAGGACCGGCCACCCGCCCGCCGGTTGCGGCAGAGAGGAGCGGGAGAAGATGAAACTGATATCCTGGAATGTAAACGGTTTGCGCGCCTGCCTGCAAAAGGGCTTTGCGGCGTTTTTTGCCGCACAGGACGCGGATATTTTCTGTATACAAGAGACCAAAATGCAGCCCGGGCAAGCCGCGCTTGATTTCCCGGGCTATTATCAGTACTGGAACAGCGCGGAGAAAAAAGGGTACTCCGGCACGGCGGTGTTCACCAAACGCGAGCCGCTTTCGGTGGCGTATGATATCGGGGAAGAGACGCTCGCCGGCGAGGGCCGGGCGATCACCTGCGAATACGAGGAGTTCTATCTTGTCAACGTCTATACCCCGAACGCACAGCGGGAGCTTGCGCGCATCGACTACCGCATGCAGTGGGAGGATGCGTTCCGCGCCTATCTGCTGGGGCTCGACGAGCGTAAGCCTGTGATTGTCTGCGGGGATCTAAACGTGGCGCATCAGGAGATCGACCTGAAAAACCCCAAAACCAACCGGGGCAACGCGGGCTTTTCGGATGAAGAGCGGGAGAAGATGACCCAGCTTCTTGCGAGCGGCTTTGTGGATTCGTTCCGGCTGTTGTATCCTGAAAAAGCCGGCGCCTACACCTGGTGGTCCTATATGTTCAAGGCCAGGCAGAACAATGCGGGCTGGCGCATTGACTATTTCCTGGTTTCCGAGCGGGTAAAAGACCGCATTGCGGACAGCCTGATCTATTCCGAGGTGCTGGGCAGCGACCACTGTCCGGTCGGTTTGCTGTTCGGGCAGGCGTCCGATGTCGAGCATGCGTTTGGAAGACAACTTACAAGATTGGAGTGAATTGTCAATTTTCAAAGGGACCGTAGTGCAAAGTGTTACAAATTGTAACCTTTTAAGTGGTGCATTTCCTATAAATCTATAAGTTTTTGTAACTTTTATACCGATGGTTGTTGCAAATTGCTCAAAATTTTTGTAAAATAAGAAGTGTTTCAACAATTATCTTTGCTTCAAACGATTTGAATTCGGTGAAAATACCAGCAAATAAACCAACATGAATTGGCAAAGGGGATAGAGTTTATGTCGAACAGGCTGTTTCAAGGCGTTGTCCATCAGATGAGGGATGCGATTGACAGAATCTTTGGCGTGGTTGACGAAAACGCGTCGGTCATCGCCTGCAGTGAGCTGTCCAAAATCGGGGAGATCAACGAGTATGTCTCCTTCGAGCTCAGCGACTCCCATGATATCTTTGTGCGGGACGGCTATACCTATAAGCCGTTCGGCCCGCACCTCAAAGCCGATTACACGGTTTTCGTGGAGGGGACCGACGACGTGGCCGCGCGCTATGCGGCGATTCTTGCCATCTCCCTTTCGAGCATCAAGCAGTATTACGATGAGAAATACGACCGCAATAACTTTATCAAAAACGTCATCCTCGACAATATCCTGCCGGGAGACATCTATGTGAAGGCGCGCGAACTGCATTTCAACACCGAGGTCAGCCGCGCGGTGCTTTTGATCCGCATTGTCTCGTCGAACGACATCTCCGCCTATGAGGTGATCCAAAACCTCTTCCCGGACAAGCAGAAGGACTTTGTGTTCAACATCAGCGAAACCGATATCGTGCTTGTCAAGGAAATCAAGGTGGGAATCGAGACAAAGGACCTCGAAAAGCTTGCGAGAAGCATCGCCGACACCTTGAGCTCGGAGTTTTACACGCAGGCCGTCGTCGGCATCGGCACGGCAATCACCGGCGTCAAGGACCTTGCGCGGTCGTTTAAAGAGGCGCAAGTCGCGCTTGAGGTCGGCAAGGTATTCGACACCGAAAAGACAATCGTTTGCTATGACAACCTGGGCATCGCGAGGCTGATCTATCAGCTTCCGACGACGCTCTGCGAAATGTTCTTAAAAGAAGTGTTCAAAAAGGGGTCGATTGAATCGCTCGACCATGAAACGCTGTTCACCATTCAGCGCTTCTTTGAAAACAATCTGAACGTATCCGAAACTTCCAGAAAGCTGTTCGTGCACCGCAATACGCTGGTGTACCGTCTGGAAAAGATCAAAAAGCTCACAGGACTCGACCTGCGGGAATTCGACCACGCAATTATCTTTAAGGTTGCGCTGATGGTCAAAAAATACCTGACAGCAAACCCTATAAAATACTAAGCCCGACACAAGGCAGGGTTGTTAAAGCGGCGGAACGCCGGACATTTTTAGATACGACAAACGCTCCTTTGATTATGTGACATAAGAGAAGGAGTATTTGTTGCGCTTAAAAACGCCGAATGGGAAGAGTTTCCGCTTTAATGGAACGGCAAGAAATAACTTGAGGAGCAGTGCAGAAGTGATAGAGTTTGTTGGTGTGGAAAAGACATACGGCAACGGCACAAGGGCGCTCAGGGACGTAAACATCCGCATAGAAACCGGGGAATTTGTGTTCATCGTGGGTTCGTCGGGCGCGGGCAAGAGCACGCTGCTCAAACTGATCATGTGTGAGGAAAAGCCCACGGTGGGCTCTGTTATCATAAACGGCTACGATCTGTCTGCGATCAAGCGCAGGGAGATCCCGATGCTTCGCCGGTCCATGGGCGTTGTGTTTCAGGATTTCAGGCTGATTCCTTCTATGACGGTTTATGACAATGTTGCGTTTGCACTGCGGGTGACCAACGCGTCGGTGCGCGAGATACGCCGCAAGGTGCCGAAGATTATTGGATTGATGGGCTTGGGGCAGAAGCTCAAGGCCTATCCCGACGAGCTGTCGGGCGGAGAACAGCAAAGGGTTGCCCTTGCAAGGGCCCTTGTGAACAACCCCAGCCTGATCATCGCGGACGAGCCCACGGGCAACATCGACCCGGAACTTTCGTTTGAAATTTTGGAGCTGTTGGACGAGATCAATAAGCTCGGCGCGACGGTGATTATGGTCACGCACGAGCTGGGGCTGGTCGAGCAGTTTCACAAACGTGTGATATCCATTGAAAACGGCCAGGTGGCCTATGACCGCCCCGGAGAGCCTGCTTGGGAAGCCGGCGCAGCCGCCGATGCAGAGATGGGAGGCGGCGAAGATGAAGTGGAGTAATTTTACATATCTGATGAAACAGGGCTTGCAGAGCCTCTGGAAAAACAGACTGATGTCGATTGCTTCGGTTGCAGTATTGACGATTTGTCTGGTGCTGATCGGCGGCGCGGTGCTGCTTTCGATCAACGTGAACAGCATGGTGGGCTATGTGGAGCAGCAAAACGAGCTGGTGGCTTTTGTGAAAGACGACGCCACGGAGCAGCAGATTCTCGCGGTGCAAAAACAGGTGCAGCAGATGGAAAATGTCGATTCGGTCGTCTATATCTCAAAAGAAGAGGCCTATGAGTCTCAGAAAAAGAAAATGGG
>CATNEU010000033.1 GCA_950097605.1 uncultured Oscillospiraceae bacterium
GCATCCTCTGCCGCCGCTGCGCAGCGGTCTGCGCCAAAACGCAGAAGGTGGGCGTGATCGGCGCGAACGACCGTGGCTTCAAAACCCACATCGCCTGCGCGTTCGAGCAGGAGCTCGACGAGGTGAGCTGCATCTCCTGCGGACAGTGCATCGCGGTTTGCCCGACAGCGGCGCTGACCGAAAAGGACGATACCGGCAAGGTATGGGCGGCGCTGAACGATCCCGAAAAGACCGTGATTGTCAACACGGCGCCTTCGATCCGTGTGACGCTCGGCGAGTGCTTTGGCATGCCGATCGGCAGCAATGTCACCGGCAAGATGGCGGCCGCATTGCGCAGGCTCGGTTTTGCGGGCGTATTCGACACCGACTTCGCCGCCGACCTGACCATTATGGAAGAGGCGCACGAGCTGCTCGACCGCGTGCAAAACGGCGGTAAGCTGCCGCTGATCACCTCCTGTTCGCCGGGCTGGATCAAATATTGCGAAATGTGCCATCCGGAGTTCATCGACAATCTGTCCTCCTGCAAATCGCCGCAGCAGATGTTCGGCGCGGTCGCCAAGACCTATTACGCAGAGAAGTTGGGCATCGACCCGAAAAACCTGTTTGTTGTGAGCATCATGCCCTGTACGGCCAAGAAGTTCGAGATTGGACGTGACGACCAGGCGGCCGCGGGCTGTCCGGATACCGACGTGGCGCTGACCACCCGCGAGCTTGCGCGGATGATCGACCGGGCGGGTATCCAGTTCACCAGCCTGCCGGACGAGGAGTTTGACGCGCCTTTGGGCGAGAGCACGGGCGCTGCCTCGATCTTCGGCGCAACCGGCGGCGTGATGGAGGCGGCGCTGCGCACGGCGGTGGAAACGCTGACCGGCGAGGAGCTCGCTTCGCTCGACTTCACCGAGGTGCGCGGCACCGAGGGCATCAAGGAGGCGACCTATACAGTCGCCGGCATGCCGGTTAAGGTTGCTGTTGCCAGCGGCGCGAAAAACGCCGACACCCTGCTCAAGAGAATCAGCAGCGGCGAAGCGGACTATCAGTTTGTCGAGATTATGGGATGCCCGGGCGGCTGTGTCAACGGCGGCGGGCAGCCGCAGCAGCCGGGCAGCGTGCGCAACACGGTGGACCTCGCCGGCATCCGCGGCAAGGCGCTCTATGCCGACGACGCAAGCCTGCCGCTGCGCAAATCGCATGAAAACCCGATGATCAAAAAGATTTATGCGGAGTATTTCGGCGAACCCGGCAGCCACAAGGCGCACAAAATCCTGCACACCTCCTATGTGGACAGAACCAAATAAGAGACGCCGCAGCGGCGGTAAACGATAGAAAAACGGGCTTCCCATCGGGGAAGCCCGTTTTGTTGTTTGCATGGGTGCTATTGCCATAGAACCGGCACAAAATTTCGGAATCAGCCGCATATGGAGTTGACAATTGGACAATCTTGTTTTATAATAAATAGGCAAATTGAATATCAAATACGGAGAAGTCGCCTAGCCCGGTTTATGGCGCACGACTGGAACTCGTGTATGCGTTAATAGCGCATCGAGGGTTCGAATCCCTCCTTCTCCGCCAGAATCGACAAGCTTCCACAGGGGCTTGTCGATTTGTTTTTATATAGAGATAGGATACAGGTAACGCTAACGCGGATTGGTTGATACGATTGGAGGAGTATATGAGGTGGTTGTTGTTCCCTTTTGAACTGATTTTCGATTTAATGATGGAAGGTTGGTTCTCGTTGATGCAATGGATAGTACCTGAAAAAATGTTTAGCACGGGGTTTCGCATTTTTTTAAGAATAATCATTGGTATTTTTTCTGCCGTTCTGTTCTTACTATTTATTATTGGCATTCTGGGTGCTATAGCAACTGAGGCAACCATATTTGATTTATGGAAACTAATTTTTATCCCTTTGGGACTTGGTGTTGTTCAAATTGTTTTAGGAATCATTGTTCGTTGTACTGCGAAAAAGTAAAACCACTTGTTCGGGGGATACTCCATAGTCTTTCACACCAATAAAGACCGCCGTTAGGCGGTCTTTATTCATATCCCTCTTTCCGCCAATGGAAACACCGATTGCCATGCAAATCTCTTAGGCTTGGACATCGGGAGTGTTCGTTTTTTGTTCGGAGGATTTGCGACAATTTTCGCCTGGTATGCTATACCAATAGTCGAAAATTATTATAGAAGGAACGGGGGAACCACTATGACGATACAGGACAAAACCGGCGACTATGACTTTCAAAAACCGTTTGTGTCGATTTTATGGTCCGCGGGCCTGCGGTGCAAAATTGAAGAGGGCAGGCACATCTTCACGGGGGAAGAGCTGCTAGGAATCGCAAACCGTTTTGCGCGCACCTATGCGGAACGCCTGCACCTCTTTGCATTGGTGGAAGAAAACGGTGCGCCGGAAATTGCCAGGAGAGCGCGTGCCTGCATTCAATGGCAGAAAAAAGTATGGGAGCTTTTTCTTGCACCGGAAGAGAACGCCGTGTATGAACTCCATATTAAACGTACGCCGGATGCATGGGACGAACGCTATCTTTGCGGCACATATGGTGCTGCATTGCGTATAATATCCGCGTTTTATGATGAGTATGAATGCGCGGAAAATGAAACGTCCAGATATACGATCGACAAGAGAAAAGTTTTGTCCGGCGAGCCGGCAGAAACGTTTGACGAGGACCTTTTGGGAAGCTGTGAGCTTGTTCCCGGATGTGTCGTCCGGTCGGTTTGGATGGAGAGCGCTGCCCATGAACATCCGTGTGATGGAAATTGTTTTGAATGTACGTCCCGGTGTGTGGATATGGGCGCCATCGTCTTTCCGCGTTTCCTTGCAAACAGGGAGCTTGCTAAAATAAAGGACTATGACGGAGCCGTCCGGTATGGGGTGGTTTTCGACTGCAACGAAGAGCCGGATAGAACGGTATATGTCGTCCCTCTGGAAGCGTGCTCCGTATGCATGCATGATTTTGGAGACGCCCGCAATTCGCATGAACATATAGACGCTCCGCAAATTGACAAAGCCAGTCCGGGTGAGTTGCCCGAGTACCTGCGGGAACGGTATCAGGCCTACGCCGCATACCTGGAGAAAAATCAGTTTTAGATTTGATTGGCCGCCACGCGGCGGTGGGCCAGCCGGACGGCCTTCCTGCATGCCTCCAGCCGGTCTCCGGCGTCTTCCCAGTTCAGGTCTTTGGCGTTTTGCGCAAGCTTGTCTTCCAGCAGATGCGCCTGGATGACCAGGCTGTAGTAGAGCTGGGGGTCGGTTTGCTCCGCGCGGCAGACGCGGGTCAGCAGGCCGGTCGTGGCGACGTATTTTTCCCAGAGCTGCCCGGTTGCCTTTTTTCTTTTAAAGGGAAACAGCACGCAGTTTGCCAAAAGAGCAATGCCGATGCCCAGAAGGATATAGCCCAGACGGATCAGCAGCACGCTGCCGACAGACGCCCATCCGAACGCCCCGGCGAAAACGGCCCCGCCCAACGCGCCGAGCGTGGAACAGGCAAAGGTGACCGCGTAATCCGTGAAGTAAAACGAGAGGTAGCCGGACAGCATCATAACGGCGGTGCGGCCCGCCGCCGACGGGATCAGCGAATACAGCACAACGCCCGCAATGCCGCCAATCACCGTGGCCGCCAAACGTTTTTTGGCCTTGGTTCCCACGTCGTCCGCATAGGGCAGCGACACGGACGCCAATGTGAACAACAGCCATTTTCCATGCGGGAGCTGCAGTGCCTGCACCGCAAGCGTAGCGAGCGCCAGCAGGCAGGAAACCCGCAGCGCGTACGCAACCCGCACCGGGCTGACGTTTAAGGCGGCCTTGAGCCGGACGGAGAATGAGAGCAGCGTTTTGTGATAGCTGCTTCGCTTTTCCGGCAGGGTCATCTGCAGCATGTGCGACCGGATATACGAAAGACACGGATAAAACCGGTCGGTCTGCGCGTCGTCCGGGATGGTGAAGCCGGCGGGGTCGAGCGGGGGAAGCGACGAGGCCTCCCCCAGCATAAAGGACTTGAAGTGGGACAGTTGACGGGATACTTGGCGCAGCAGCGCCGCGCGCGCGGCGGTGACCGGCCCCTCGAGCTCGTAGAGCAAAATCACAAGGTTTTCTAAGCCCCGCCCGGTGTCGAGCATCGAGAAGCTGGCGTCGGATATGCAGAGTGCCTTCCTGCGGCGGTCATAGACAATTTTGCTGAGCTTGCACAGGTCCTGTCGCAGCGCTTCGGGGTCTTGCGGGACGCCTTTCCCGGACAGCAGGCAGTCGATACAGCCGGTTGCCTTGCCGCACATCGACACCACCACGTCGCGGGCGGTCTCCACAACGCGGTTGCGCCCGTTTATGAGCTGATAGAGGATGATGCACACCGCACCCGTTAGCATCCCCAGCAGCCGTTTGGGCAGTTGGTCCGGCGTAATCGGGGAGATGAATACCAGAAACAGATAGGAGAGTATGTACGGGAAGTACAATTGGTTGACATATTCATAGGTAAATGCATAGAGGATCAAACACAACATCGCCAGGTTCACCGGCAGCGCCAGCAGCGGCGGCGTATTCGACACAAAGCAGGCCGCGGCGGCCATCAAAACCAGTACGGCTCCTTGGATACACAGGTGCTTGACGGGGGTGGCGGTCAGGTCGCGCGCCATCGACGCGGACATCATAATCGTGAAGATTACGCCGACAATCGAATTTTCCGGACCAAAGATGCGTTGGAACAGATTCACGAACAGAATGATAAATAGAAAATTGAGCGTGGCATGGCGAAAGTTATTGGCCACGCTGTTTCGTATACTCGTCCAAATTTGCTGTGCTTTCTGCAACAATAAGACCACCCTCCGTATAAAATACATGCAAATATACAAATTGAAAATCAATATATATTTGTATAAAACTAAAGTATAGCACGAATATATAAAAATAGCAAGGATTCGGCACTGCTTGGCGGCCTAGGATGAGAGCAGTCTCTCTCCCTGTCCGCACCGGAAGGCCGCCGGACGATGGGCAAAACAATGGACCAATGAATATACTGGGGCAGGAATCTGTGTAAGGAGAGAAATGTATGCATATCTATCATTGCAACCCGGAACGCGTCCGGCACGCCGGGCCTCCACACGGCTGCGCGTGGGCTTGCCACCCGCCCTGCCCCGCAGTTAGAGGCTGCTTCACAGCCTGCAAACGCGATGCGCTGACAGGCGCGCCGCTTGCCGGTGCTATTTATGGCTTGTATCAATCCGGCCGTGCCGTGCAGTCGGTGGTATCGGACGTCTGGGGCCGGCTTCCGTTTACCAATCTTGCCCCGGGCGGCTATGCGCTGCTGGAGCTGCGCGCGCCGGAGGGCTACCGGCCCGATACCAGCGAACATATGGTAACGGTGGACGTCTCGGGCCGCGCGACGGTCGACGGCAGCCCAGCGGAGGGGTATGCGCTGTACAACCAGCCCCTGGCGCGGCTGGCGTTTCCCAAGCGGGACGAAGGAATCGGCCGTCCGGTGGCAGGCGCTGTTTTTCAGCTCTCCAACGGGCAGGGCGCGGTTTCCGACCCGTACGGCAAGGTGGATTTTGGGGCGGTGCCCCCGGGCAGCCATACGCTGCGGGAGACCGCGCCCGCGGAGGGCTATTTGCCAAACCCGCGGACGTATACGGTGACGGTATCGGCGGAGGGAGAGATCCGCATCGACGGCGAGGCGCTCGAGGCGTTTTCGATCACCAACCGGCGGACGTCCCCGGGTAATTTGTAGCACTCAAAAAGCTGTCGAATGTCCAAAATGGATTCGACAGCTTTTTGGTTGTGTGCTATGATAAAGTTATATGCACTCGTATGGCGATGGGTGCAGAGGGTCTTCCTCTTCGGCTATTTTACCATACACTTCAGCGGCCAGACGCAGGCCCAGGGACAACCCCCGCTTGAAGTTTTCGTATGCGGCGTTTTCGCAAAGCAGGTTTTTTTCGTCCGTATAGCGCAGCAGCAGGATGCGGTGTTTTTTCTGCGGCAGCAGATGCCTTAGCTCCCCATAGTATTGGCGCGTGTTTGGGGAGTCTGTCTTGCAGACCACATGTTCTCGCGCTAGTTTTTCTATGTACTCCATGCGATTCCCTCCTTTTTTGATACTATTGCTTATAGCTATAGTATCAAAAAATTTTATTCGTGTCAATCGCTTAAAGCTATAATTTACAACTTTATAGCAGAAAGTTATACTGATACTTGAATGAGGTGATGGTATGGACTATCGTGAATTGATAGTGAAGAAGAGGAAAGAGCAAAGCCTCAGCCAGAACAAGCTTGCAAAGCTTGTAGGTGTATCGCAACCATTTATTAATGAAATAGAAAAAGGGAGAAAAAGCCCTTCCATTGAAGTTCTTTTTAAAATATGTGAAGTACTGGGGATTACTATTTTTCCGGACGTGGATAAAAAAGAGTAATCTTTTCATACGTTGCATGCATCTATTTTTTCATTTGTCGCGCAGGCGTGCTGTCGGCCCATCCTTTTTTGTGAGAAAAAAGGATGCAAAAACGCAGTCAAGAGGGCGATCGGCTCCGCTCCATTTGACGATACGCCGTCCATAGAGCAGCAAAGGGCGAGGGTACGGCGGTCGCGGGAAGCGTGGCACAGGGTCGCGGGCCTGCCCCCTTAACGATCCCCGTTCCAGGAGGGAAGTGAAACCGATAGAAAAAGGCTCTCTGGAAAAGAGGGGAACGTTGTCAATCAGCCCCTCCCTTGCAGAGAACCTTCTGAAAGCATCCCTACTCGGGTACGGCCGGGGATTGTTAAGGGGCGCGCCTTCCGACCAAACAGCGCACTTCCCGCGACCACCGCGCCGTCGCCCTTTGCTTTTCCGAATACGGCGCAGCGTCAAATGGAGGAAGGTAGCGGCACCCCTTAACCAGATTTTTGCTTCCTTTTTGTCTGCCAAAAAGGAAGTGCCCGTCGCGGCATGAGCGACAAATGAAAGGAAAGATGTATCAAAAAGCTATAAAGGAGCAAAAAAGAATATAGCCCCACAGCACGCATGAGCGACAAGTAAAAGAAAGATGCATCTAAAACAATCGTTCATAAAAAATTTACATTTGCTTCTGCAAATTTAGAATTGCAGAATTATTGCTTCGTACGCAAACATAGTATACCATACATAAATACACATAGCAAGCGTTCGTGATCTTATATTTTTGTTTGCTCATTTTCGTTTATTTACGCAAACTTTTATATGTGTTATAGTCACCTTAAACACAGTATTTGGAGCGTACGATATGGGTATTTATTATTATAAGCTTTTTGATTTACTGAACCGCAGGGGTTTAAAAAAAATTGATTTAAAGAAAATGACTGGAATGTCCAGTGCAACCGTCTCCAAACTCGCCAGCAACCGGGTGGTCCAAACCGATGTCCTGGACCGGGTGTGCGCGGCGCTGCACTGCCAGCCAGGGGACATTATGGAGTGGATGGAGGACAAGGAATCGGCATCCAACTCTGATCCTGATGAAAAGACGCCGTAAGCGTCTTTTTTTATGGATCAATCAATGGATTTGGTCTTTTCTTACTGCCTATAAATAAAGATTATTTTTTAGAAGATCAAAAAGGGGTGCACTGTTGCCAAACAGTGCACCCCTTTAAAAAATAAGAAAAACAACTTATGAATTGGTGAGAAGCGAGCAGACGAGATCCGCATATGCGGTCGGGTCCTCGATCGGGAAGCCCGCGATCAGCAGCGACTGGCTGTAGAGCACCTCGCTGAGCTTGGCGGCGCGCTCCTTGTCCTCATTTTCATATGCGGCCTTGAGCGCGGCGAACATCGGGTGCTCGGCGTTGACCTCCAATACCCGCTCGGCCTTCATGCCGCCCTCGGGATTGGCCTTTGCAAAGTATTTCTCCATTTCGAGCGTCACGCCGCCCTCGCTGGTCAGGCAGACCGGGTGGCTGTCCAGCTTGCCGGAAACGCGCACATCCTTGACGGCCCCGTGCAAGCTCTCCTTGACAAAGTCCAGCAGGCTGCGGTTTTCCTTGGTCTGTTCCTCGGCGGCCTTGCGCTCTTCCTCGCCCGCGATGTCGTCGCTGTCCACCGATTTGATCTCCTTGCCATCGAGGTCGTGCAGCAATTGCATCACAAACTCGTCCACCTCGTCGGTCAGATAGAGGATCTCATAGCCCTTCCGTTTGACGGCTTCGGTCTGCGGCAGGCGGTCGGCCTTGGTCACGCTCTCGCTGCAGGCATAGAAAACGTATTGCTGGTCCTCTTTCATGCGGTCGGCATATTCTTTGAGCGTCACAGGCTTCTGCTCGGTGGAGGAATAGAACAGCAGCAGATCTTTGAGATCCTCCTTGTGCGCGCCGTATTCGCTGACGGTGCCATATTTGAGCTGCAGGCCGAAGTTTTTGAAAAACGCCTCGTATTTCTCGCGGTCGTCCGCAAGCAGACGGGTCAGCTCGCGGCGGATTTTTTTCTCGAGGCTGTTTGCAATCACCTGTAGCTGGCGGTTTTGCTGCAGCATCTCGCGGGAGATGTTCAGCGAGAGATCCTGCGAGTCCACGACGCCGCGCACAAACCGGAAGTGCTCGGGCAGCAGATCGGCGCATTTGTCCATAATCAGCACGCCGCTCGAATAGAGCTGCAAGCCCTTTTCATAGTCGGCCGTATAGTAGTTGTACGGGGTGTGGGACGGGATGAACAACAGCGCCTCATAGGAAACCACGCCTTCGGTGCTGACGTGGATCGTCTTGGCGGGCGGCTGGTAGTCGAAGAACTTCTCGTTATAAAAGCGCGCGTAGTCCTCGTCCGAGACCTCGCTTTTGGGCTTATGCCAGATTGGCACCATGTCGTTGAGCGTTTCGGTCTCAACATAGGTTTCATAGGCCGGCTCTTTATCCGCGCCCTCTTCGGTTTCGCCCTACGGTTTTTCAATGGGACGGCTCTTGGTCACGTCCATCTGGATCGGGAAGCGAATGTAGTTGGAGTACTTTTTCACGAGGGCCTTCAGCGTGTACTCCTCCAGATACTGCGAGTACTGCTCGTCCTCGGTGTCCTCCTTGAGCGTCATAATGATATCGGTGCCGACGGTGTCTTTGTCGCATTCGGTGATGGTGTAGCCGTCCGCGCCGGTCGAGGTCCATTTGTAGGCGGTGTCGGCTCCATAGGCGCGGCTGATCACGGTGACCTTGTCGCTGACCATGAACGCCGAATAGAAGCCCACGC
>CATNEU010000034.1 GCA_950097605.1 uncultured Oscillospiraceae bacterium
CCTTTCTTTTCGCGCCGGACCGTCGCGATTCGAAAAACTTTTTCATGAAGGGGCAATATTCCAGTTACATTTTGCTGCTATGATACGTTTGTGGGAAATTTGGCGGTGCAGGGAACAATGCGCCGCCAATTTGTTGCAGCGTATAGAAAAACATGATAAGATAAAAATAAATACTGCATACTGCATTTTGTGCAGACTGCGCAGAGCGGCCAAAGGCAGAGTGTTCGGGGAGTATATTTTAAAACAAGACCCATAGTAGCGCGCCTTGCGCTGCTATGGGCGGTTGCACATGCAAATTAGAAATTTGCCGGCGCGGTTCGGGATTTTGCATCGCTTCGGCCATGCCCGCAGGGGAGAAAACAACGATGGGACGGTTTTGGAAAGCTCAGGAGAAACATCGCATTCCGGAAGGCGTTCCGATGCGAAAAAATGCATGGGGGAGACAGCAGTGGCAAAAAAGATAATTTCCATGTTGATGGTTGCCGTACTTTGCATAGGGCTCAGCGGCTGTCTGGGCTCGAAAGATGCGCAGACCTTTGCGTATGACATCGCATCCGAACCCAAAAACCTGGACCCGCAGGTGGCACACGACAATGAGTCGTTGCTCGTGATTAAAAACATCTTTGAAGGGCTGCTCGCCGTCCAACCGGACGGGACGATCGGCGGCGCCGCCGCCCAGAACTACGAAGTGTCGGAGGACGGTTTGCGCTATACATTCTATCTGGACCCCGCAGGCAAATGGTCGGATGGGACGCAGGTGACCGCGAACGACTTTGTGTATGCGTTCCGGCGCATTTTCGATCCCGCCACCACTTCCCCCGGGGCGCAGACGCTCGACTGCATCCAAAATGCGCCCGAAGTGCTGGCCGGGACCCGGCCGGGCGAAGCACTGGGCGTCGTGGCGGCGGACGAGCTGACCCTGGTGATCACCCTCTCCTACAGCAATCCGCTGTTTCCCGAGCTGCTGGCGGGGGCGGAAGCCATGCCCTGCAACCAAAAGTTTTTTGAGGAGACGGGCGGCAAATATGGGCTGGAAAAGGAATACCTGCTTGTCAACGGGCCGTTTGTGCTGACCAAATGGATTCACGACGACTATCTGGTGCTGCGGAAAAACGAGCACTATCGCGGCGCCAAGGAGATGTCTGCCGAACGCGTGACGCTCTATATCCCCGATGACGAGGAGGATTCCACCACCAAACGTTTTCTGGATGAAAAGACCAACCTTGCCATGCTGACGGGAGAGGAAATTCAATCGGTTGCGGGCAAGGGGTACAATGTCGATACCTTTGAAAACACGGTCTGGGTGCTGCTGCTCAACACCGAAAAGCCGGCGCTGCAAAATGCGCAGATCCGCAAGGCTTTTGCAATGGCGTTCGACCGTTCCTCTTATGAACCCTACCTTCCGGACTGGCTGACGCCTGCATATGGCATTGTGCCGCCCGCCGTGAGCGTCGGCGGGAAGTCCTACCGCACGCTGGCCCGAGACGTTTCCGGTCCAGCGTTTGATCCGGGACAGGCGAAGACGGAGTTTCAGAGTGCGCTGCGCTCGATGAATCTGGACGATCTGCCCTCCACAACGCTGCTCTGCCCTGAGGAGGGGCCGCATGCGATGCTGGTCGGCTATACGCAGCAGGTTTGGCAGAAGGAACTGCAGGCGTTTTTGAGCGTTGAATCGCTGCCGCTGGCGGAGCTTGCAAAACGTGTGGAACAGAAAAACTTTGATGTGGCGGTCGTGCCGCTCACGGTCTCCTACAACAGCCCCGCCGCAGTGTTGGGCCTGTTTGCCTCCAACGCCCCGAAAAACTATGCCGGGTATCAAAACACAGGCTTTGACAGCAGGCTATCCAGTGCGGCGGAGGCCAGGAACGCGCAGAGTATGGCGGACAGCTATGCGCAGGCCGAACGGCTTTTGCTCGCGGACGGCGCCGTGATTCCGATTTACTATGAGTCCACCTTCTACGCGCGCGGCAAAAAGGTATCGGGAATCCTGCTCTCGCCGTTTAGCGGCGGTATCTATTTTAAAGACGCAAAGATTCAAAAATAACCATACAGGCCGCGGCTGCCGGACGTTTTACCAAACCGGCCGGCTGCGGCGTTTTAAAAGGACGGACAAAACCAATGGAGATCATCAAGTATTTGCAGAGCTTTGCAAACCCGGTTCTGGATGTGTTTTTCACAATTATCACGATGCTTGGCGAGGATATTTTCATCCTGGCATTTTTGACCTACCTGTATTGGAATGTGGACAAGGAAACAGGGGAATACGTGGTGTTTTCGCTGTTTACAAGCTTGACGCTCAATGGCGGCATCAAGGACATTGTCAAAGCGCCGCGCCCAATTGGACAGGAGGGCATCTTCTCTGCAAGAGAGCACACCGCCACGGGGTATTCCTTCCCCAGCGGGCATTCGCAGACGGCCGGGACCTTTTTCGGCGCGCTTGGACTGCGCTGGCGCAAAGCCTGGATTTGGGCCGCGGGCATTGTGACGATGCTGTTGATCGGCATTTCGAGGCTGTATCTCGGCGTGCATTACCCCAAGGACGTGGCCGCGGGGCTGCTGCTGGGTTTGGCGTCGGCCTATTTCTGCCGGCTGCTGTTTTTAAAAGTGCGCAACCGGGAGGCGCTCTATGTCGCGGTGTTTGCCATGATGCTGGCCTTTTTGCCAACCTCTGTCTCCGAGGACTTCTATAAGTCGCTGGGCGGTCTGGCGGGATTTGTGCTTGCCATGCTGTTTGAGCACCGCGTGGTGCGTTTTCAGGAAAAGGCGAGCATGCGCGGCAAAGTGCTGCGGTATCTGCTGGGCCTGGCGGTTCTGCTCTGTGTCAAACTGGGTTTGGAACGAATTTTACCGGAGGGGAACTTTTTTCTGTTTTTGCTGTATATGGCGGTGATCTTCACGGGGATGGGGCTTTATCCGTGGTTGTTTTCGAAATGGAAGGCGCTGCAGTGATGCAGCCCTTCCTTTTTTATGAGGACAAGGCGGCAAACATTTTTGCACCAGAAAACGCGAAAAATGAACCCATAGAACGCCTGTCCGGGAGCTGCTCATGAAAAAATCCGCGCGGGAGCTGGATAATGCGAACTGCGCAGGGCTTTTCTTCATATGATGGTACAAAATCACGATTGGATATGGAGGCTGCAGAACAATGAAGATTGACAAGTGCATCACCGTATTTTGCGGGGATCTGCGCCAGTTTTATCTTGCCAGACTGCTCGGCCGGCAGTTTGCCAAGGTGTACATAGTGGGCTTTGACAGCCATTTGGAGAAGGACGACGTACTGCACCGGCCGGAAGACGCATACGATGCGCTGCATGAAAGCGATATTGTGATCCTGCCGCTGCCGATTAGCTGCGACGGTATCCACATCAACGCGCCGCTGACCTCGACGCTCTATCCGCTGGAGCGGGTATTGAGCCGGATTGCAGAGCATGCGACGGTATTTGGCGGTATGGTGTCCGAGCCGGTCAAGTGCTGCGCAGGAAAATACAACCTGGAGATTATTGACTATTTTGACCGGGAGGAGCTGACTGTTCTCAACGCGGTACCTACGGCGTGTGCGAAAGTGCAGCAATAGACGCACAAACATTCGATTTTGGAATAATGCCAGGTCGAAAAAAAGGTTAGAGTGTCGTTTTGCCGGTTGATTTTGGGGCATGCACGGGTTACAATAAAAGTACTGCGCGGTACTTTCTCAAAAACTGAGAAAAACGGCTTCTGCTTTTTTCCGTGCATTCTGGAAGGGATGCGGTTGACGCCTGCCAGTTTACGGAACAGCACTGCTAGGACAACGGACAAGCTGCCATGAAAACGGCGGCTTGCCCGCTGTCTGGACGAGAAAAACCGATGTGCAAATTTGCACATCGGTTTGTTTAGGGTATCCTCTGTGCAGATGTTTTTTAATACTGGATGCGGGGTGCGTATCCGCACATGTGTTTTCAAGGCAATGAAAGCTGCGCCCATGGGGGACAGACAGCAAACCGGGGACATCGTGGGAAACCGGGGAATGCAGCGCTTACGGCCTTACATTTATATCCAGCGGCGTGCTGCCGCAAATTCTTAGAAAGCAGGTGTATAGATGAAACCGAGGGAATCCTCCAAGAAACTGTTTGCGATCCTGCTGTCCATCTGCATGCTCGTCAGTGTGGGCGCCGTAACCTTTGCGGCAACCCGCGGGACAAGCATGCCGGTGCAGTTTGGCGTGAGCAATGTTGCGGCGCAGAGAGGGGACGAGGTCACCGTACAGGTAACGGTCTCGCCCGATTCCGATTTGTCGGCCATGGATTTGCAGTTGTCCTATGACAGCACGATGCTGGAAAACCTTTC
The DNA here is from genome assembly GCA_950097605.1 of uncultured Oscillospiraceae bacterium. Taxonomy (GTDB): domain Bacteria; phylum Bacillota; class Clostridia; order Oscillospirales; family Ruminococcaceae; genus CATNEU01. Next base: position 4,324 of record CATNEU010000034.1, read on the forward strand.
GGCCGGCGCCGGCAAGGGGCTAACCGGCGGTATTTGGGATGCAAATGCCGTCCCGGAGCAGGGCCTGTTGCTGTTTACCTATGCGGCGGACGACGGCTATAACGGCTCCGGCGCGGTTTTAGAGGCGACCTTCCGTGTGAAGGAGGCCGCCGCTGGAAAGATACCGCTTGCACTGAAGGTTGTCACGCTGGCGGACAGTGCTTTACACGACCTGCAAAGCGAAGTGACGCAGGGCAGCGTGACGGTCGGCGTGCCGATGGAATCCATCGGGCTGGACCGGACCTCGCTCTCGCTGAAAAAGGGCGAATCGCAGGCTTTGCAGGTGTCTTTTTACCCCGCAAATACAACGGAGGACCGGACGATTGTCTGGTCGTCCAATAATTCGCAGGCCGTAACGGTGGACGAAAACGGCCTGGTAGAAGCCGTGGGCGAAGGCAACGCGGTGGTCACAGCGACGGCGGCAAACGGCAGCACGGCGCAGTGCGCCGTCACGGTCGGCGGGGAGCCGCAGTGGACGCTCGCCCTGGACAAGTCTGCGCTTGCGCTGGAAAAAGGGCAGAGCGAAACGCTGCGGGCGCTCTTTGATCCGGCGGACGCTGCCGGTGGACAACAGGTTGCGTGGAGCTCTTCCAATACGGCTGCCGCGACGGTGGACCAAAACGGCGTTGTGACGGCGGCGGGCAGCGGCAGCGCGGTTATTACCGCGGCAGCCGGCGGGCAGGCGGCGTCCTGCACCGTCACGGTGACGGCGCCGCTCCAGAGCATTGCAGTCAAACCGGAAATCACGCTGCTGACTGGGACAAGCGAGACGCTTGCGATCACCTATACCCCGGCGGATACCACCGACGACCGCACGGCCGAATGGTCTTCCAATGCGCCGGAGGTTGCGGCAGTGGATCAAAACGGCGTAGTGAAAGCCCTGCGCGCGGGAACGGCGGAGATCACAGTGCGGGTGGGGAGCAAGACTGCCACCAGCACGGTTACAGTGACGGAAATCCCGCTTGGAAACATCACGCTCAACCGCAACGAGCTGACACTCGAAAAGGGGCAGGCGGGCGCGCTTTTGGTTGCGTACCATCCCGAAAACACCACCGACAGCCGCGAAGTGCACTGGTCTTCGGATAGGCCTGCGGTTGCCGCGGTGGACGCGGAAGGCAACGTGCAGGCAGTTGGCGCGGGCACGGCTGTCATCACCGCCCAGGTGGGGGACAGCACGGCTTCCTGCACCGTTACGGTGACGGCGGCGCTGCAGTCGATTTCGCTGAATAAGAACAAGCTGGAAATGGAGAAAGAGCAAACCGAGAAGCTGACCGTCGGGTTCCAGCCGGCCGACACCACGGACGACAGAAGCGTCGCCTGGAGCAGCTCGGACAAGGCAGTTGCCAGAGTGGACGAAAACGGCGTGGTGACCGCTGTGGGCGGCGGCAGCGCGGTGATCACGGCCCAAGTAGGCGGCCACACCGCGAGCTGTGAGGTTTTTGTTTCGTCGCCGCTCGCATCCATCTCGATGGACCAATCGGAACTGTCGCTTGGCAAGGGCGACGCAAAACCCCTCTGGGTGGTCTACCATCCGGGGGATACGACCGACAGCAAAACAGTGCGCTGGAGCAGTTCGGACGAGACCGTTGCCGCAGTGGACGCAGACGGAACCGTGACGGCCCTTGCGGCCGGAACCGCCGTGATCACGGCACAGGTTGGTAATTGCACCGCAACCTGCACCGTCACGGTGACGGACGAGCAGCCGCCCGCGGAAGGCCCGCGGTTTGAACAGCGGGAAATCACCGTGAAACAGGGGGCGGAGGCATGGCTCGCGCTGTTGAACGCCGACGGCGCACAGGACGTTTCCTGGGCGTCTTCGGATCCGGCAGTCGTGGAGATCCTCTCCTCCGATGAGACCGGCGCCAGGGTTTGGGCGCTGCGGCCGGGTACGGCGGTGGTCTCCGCATCGGCAGACGGCCGGACCGCTTCGATCCGTGTGACGGTCACGGCGGACGGCGTTGCGGAGGATCCCCCGGAAAATGTTCCAGGGGAGAACAACCCACCGCCTCCGGAACAACCCGGCGAAAACGCCCCGCAGACGCCGGACGCAGGGGGAGAGCAGGAGAATACGCCGTTCACCGGCGATTCGGCGCCCCTGGCTTGGACAGCGGTGGTTCTTTTGGCGGCATTCGGCGTGGCCGGTACGGTGATTGGGCTGCGGCTGAAAAAGCGCGGCGGAAAGGTGTTTTAACCGGGCCGTTTTGAAAAGACAGACAAAACGGCGATATGGAAATGAAATAGAGGTGTAACATGAAGAAGTTTTTACATAGATGGATCGGCCTTGCACTGGCGGCGGTGCTCTGCGCAGGGTGCGTCGTGGCGGCGAACGGGCCGAAGCTCGCCGTGCAGGCCGCCGCAGCAGACCAGGGCTATCTGCTTGGCGATATCGACCTCGACGGAAAGGTGACGGTACAGGACGCCAAGCTGCTGCAGCGCGCCCTGGTGCAAAAGACCACGCTTACCGAGGCGCAGAAGCTTGCCGCCGACGCCGACCAGGACGGCGTGTTGACAAGCAAGGACGCCGTGCAGCTGCAGCGCGCGGCTGCCGGAAAGGTCAAGCTTGTCAAAACCACGGTCAAGCTGGATAAAAACGCCGCCAACCTCAAAGCCGGCAGCGCTGTCACGCTCCACACGGCGCTTTCCAAAGCGCCTGTGGATGGCCGGAAGGCCGTCTGGACGTCCAGCCGGCCGGAGGTGGCGAAGGTGGACGAAAACGGCACGGTAACTGCGTTGCAGAGCGGAAAAACGGTGATTACCGTACAAATATTTAATGGAAACACCGCCGAATGTATCGTTTCCGTCTATGCGGACGATGCGTCGCGCACGTACAGCGGCATCGACGTCTCGGTGCACAACGGCGGCATCGACTGGGCGCAGGTGCGAAGCGCAGGCATCGACTTTGCCATGATCCGCTGCGGCTATGGCTCGGCAAACTGGGCGGGGCAGACCGACAAGCGGTTTCATGAGAACATGAAAGGGGCCCTCGCGGCGGGCGTCGAAGCCGGCGTCTACCACTACAGCTATGCAGAGAACGCCGCCGAAGCCGCCAAGGAGGCGGAATTTGCGCTTTCTCTCGTGAAGGGGTACGATTTCACCTATCCGGTTGCAATCGACCTCGAAGAGATGTTCCTCTGGGATATGAGCCGCAAACAGGTGACCGACATGGCCGTGGCGTTCTGCGAGAAGGTCAAGCAGGCCGGCTACCGCCCGATGATCTACACCACCCGGTCGCTGCTACAGGCGCGCATTGACCTTTCGAGGGTACAGGGCTATGAAATCTGGCTGGCGGACCTGCAAAACCCCGCGCAGTACGACGGGGACTACCACATTTGGCAGCACTCGCACACAGGCCGCGTCAACGGATTGAGCGGCGACGTGGATCTCAATATCAGCTACCGCAACTACGGAAAAAAATAGCCGCTGCCTGTTTTATACGGCGCGGTTGCAACGGATTTTTCTCAAAAAGGCCATAGATGCGCGATGATGCGCGTCTATGGCCTTTTTGCACAAGAGGTTTTGCTCCGTACGTTTTCCCGCAGGCATGCGGACAATCCGCGTGCACATACACATGAAACGGGTGATGTGTATGAAGAACATGCAGTTTCTGGCAGCAATCGGTGCGGTGGAGACGCTGGAAGAAGCGGGCCTTCTGACCGCCGAGGAAGTGGAACGGAGCGTACGCATTCTCAACGGACGAAGCGAAGGGAGGCGCGGAGCGGATGATCAGAGCGGCGGCCTATTGCCGGGTTTCGACCGAAAAGGAGGAGCAGTTGCAGTCCCTCGAAAACCAGAGGAGCTATTTTGAACGCTATATCGGGCAGCATCCGGACTGGACATTTGCCGGCATCTATGTGGACGAGGGGGCCAGCGGCACCTCGGCGGCCCGGCGGCAGGGGTTTATGCGGATGCTGCGGGATGCGGCCCAGGGCCGGTTCGACCTGCTTCTGACCAAGGAGATCAGCCGCTTCGCACGCAACACGCTCGACAGCATCTATTACACCCGAAACCTGCGGGAGATGGGGGTGGGGGTGCTGTTTTTAAACGACGGCATTTATACGCTTGACCCGGACGCCGAACTGCGGCTGACGATCCTGGCGGGCATCGCGCAGGAGGAGAGCCGCAAGACCTCCGAACGCGTGCGCTGGGGGCAGAAGCGGCAAATGGAAAAAGGCGTGGTGTTTGGCAACGGCGTGTATGGCTACCGGCTTTCCAAAGGGGTGTTGGAGATCGACCCGGAGACCGCGCCGGTTGTGCGGATGATTTTCCATCTCTATGAAAAGGGGCTTGGGGCAGGCGGCGTCTGCAGGGAGCTGGAGGCGCGCGGTGTCCCCTCGCCCTCCGGGAACGCTGTTTGGAGCCCTTCCACGGTGCTGAAGCTGCTCCGAAATGAAAAGTACGCCGGCGTGCTCAAACAAAAAAAGGAGATCACAACGGACTACCTTTCCCACCGGAAAATTGTAAACGACGGGCGCGAGGCGTTTGTGGAAATTCCAGAACACCATGCGCCGGTTGTTGACCGGGCGCTGTTCGACGCAGTGCAGCGCGAACTGGAGGCGCGCGCGCGGACGGCGGGAGAGAGGCGGCACTCCGGCGGCTATGTCTGGTCGGGGAAGGTTGTATGCGCGGTGTGCGGCAGCGCCTTGATCCGGCGGGTTTGGAATGCACGGTCCCCGCATCCGAAGGTGGTGTGGCAATGCGCGCGCGCGGCAAAGCACGGCAGCCGTTCTGAAAACGGCTGCGCCAGCCGCCCGGCTGCGCAGCAGACGTTGGAGCAGGCTTTTTTATTGTCGCTTGCGCAGGTATTGCCCGCAT
>CATNEU010000035.1 GCA_950097605.1 uncultured Oscillospiraceae bacterium
GGCTGGCCTTCATATCAATTGCGAGCTTGGCTTTGGCAAAATACAAGTCCAGCTCGATCAACGATTCGTAGTTCGCTATGATCACATCCGCAAACGTTGCCGCCTCGGCGGACAGTTCCGCCAAAACCCGCGCGCTTTCGGCTGCCTCTTTGGATTCCAGCACGCGGATCTCGTTGTTCGCCTCGACGACCGACATCGGCTCGATAAAAAACGTCGAGCCGCTCGCCGAGGTGTCGTGGACCAGGCCGTTGATCTCGTTTTTGTGCTCCGACTTGACCGGCACCACATAGCGGCCGTCGCGCATGGTGATAATCTGTTCCTGTAGGTATTTCTGCAAACTCGGAGACTTGAGAATTTTGTCCAGGCTGTCCTTGGCGCGCGTGCCCGCCCGGCGGATTTTCCGCCGGATATCCGCCAGCGCGGGGCTGGCGTTGTCCGCCATCTGCTCCTCAGACAGAATTGCCGACGTGATTTTGTCCTCCAAATACTTGTTGGGGGATAAAAAACCAAAGAGCTCGTCGAGCGAAGTTTCAATGTTTTCGCAGCGGCCGCGCCATTCCGAAAGGCTCCGGATACCGCGCAGCACCTCCGCGATGCCCAGCAGCTCGCGCATCGACAGGCAGCCCCCGGCCTGGCAGCGGCGCAGCGACGCATTCATGTTGCGCACTGCATAGATGGTCGGCGAACCAAACCGCATACTGAGCGTATAGGCGTCGTTTGTGCGGGTCATTTCCCGTTCCACGGCGCCGAAGTCGTCTCCGGGCTCTATATTTCTGGCAAGCTCGGCCGTGTCGGCGCAGCAAGCGCATTCCGCGAGCCGCGCCAGCACCTTTTGCAGTTCCAGGGCCGTGCTGTGCTTTTGTGTTGCTGTGTTCATAAAATTGGTTCCCTCCCGGGCGCCCGTACAGGCGCCCAAAAACAAAATACGATGTATGTACAATCCAGGCGTGCAGGCCGCGGCCCGCACGCTAACAAACCGTATGGTAAAAATCCAGCGACCGGAAGGAGCGTTCCACGGTCGCCAGCGTGTATTTTTCACTCACCTTTTCAAGATAGCGCAAATTCTGCTCCGACAGCCGAAACGAAAAAATCCGCTCGAAATCGGCGTAGAGAATATGCCGCATCGCCGTGAGAATGCTCATGTTCAGCGGGATTTTGGGCCGTGCGCGGTCGCATTCGTCCAGGCAATCCCCACAGAGCAGAAATCCTTCGAGCGGGAAAAACACAAACCGCTCCTGCTCATAGCAGCAGCATTCCCGGCAGCCCACCACGTCGGGCATAAAGCCGCAGAGGGAAAGGCCGCGCAACTCAAACACCGCCTTGATCTGGGACAGGGGCTTCTCCCCTGCGGCGGTGAAATGCAGGCAGTTTAAAAACAACCGCAAAAAGCCCTCAGCCCTGTCCCCTTCCCGGACAAGGCTGCGGGTGAGTTCTGCAAAATAGCTCGCGAGGCCGATTTTGGCAATATCACTGCGCAGATCATAGAAAATCGAGATCACCTGCGCGTTGTCCAGCCTGTATTTTCCTCGATTCTGAAACAAGTCGAACTGACAATACGCAAATACCTGCGTGCCGACCGAGAGCTTATTTTTCATCCGCTGCGCGTTTTTGGCAAACGCCTCGATCACGCCCAACTGCTCGGTCAGAATCGTCACATACCGGTCGTTGTCACCGAAATTGACCTGTCCCAGAATAATCCCTTTGGTGCTGATCTGCATTTACATAGGTACTCCTCTGCTCCGCCGCCGCTCCAACCGTTCCGGCCGCCTGTTTTGTCTGCTCCCGCTTGTAGAGCATATAGGAATTGATGCTGCCCGTGCGTTCAAAAATTGCCCATGCGGTGTTGCTGTCCATCGAAATACCTCCTCATGGCTTTCGCCGTTTTCAAGGCGGAGAACCGTTCACTGCCGCCTTTAAAATTTTGTCCATATATACTATATATATGTGAGGAAACCAGAACCTTTCATGGCAATTTATCCAAAAAAATTTGTGCAGTTTCACAAGACAGCGTTTGCTTTTTTACGACAACCCCAGCGAACGGATGATGCCCTCCCGGTTGCGCCAGTCCTCTTTAACCTTGACCCAGCACTGGAGATTGATGTGCACGCCGAAAAAGCTCTCCATGTCGGCGCGGGCTTGGGTGGAAATCTCCTTGAGCATCCGGCCGCCCTTGCCGATGATGATGCCCTTGTGGCTCTCGCGCTCGCAGTAGATCACCGCTTCGATATCGGTCAGCCGCCCATCCTCACGCTCTTTCATCGACTCGATTGCAACCGCCGCTCCATGCGGGATCTCGTCCCGCAGCAAGCGCAGCATTTTTTCGCGGATGATCTCGGACGCCACCACGCGTTCGGGCTGGTCTGTCAGCATATCATCCGGAAAAAAGTGCGGACCGGGCTGCATGTGCTTGTCCAGCTCGGAAAACACAATGTCGATCCCGTCGCCTTTCAGCGCGCTGATCGGAATTACCGCCTCAAAGTCAAATAGCTGTGAATAGGCGAGAATCCGTTTCATCAAATCCTCTTTTTTCTGCAACAGGTCGATTTTGTTGATACAGAGAATTGCCGGAATCCGCAGGCGCCGGAAATTTTCGATCAAATCCTGCTCGGCTTTGGTCACAGGGCCGTCCGGCTCGACGACCAGCACCGCCGCGTCGACGTCCGCGATACTCTCGCCGACCGCCTTGACCATGTGCTCGCTGAGCCTGGTGCGCGGCTTGTGCAGCCCCGGCGTATCAATGAAGACATACTGCGTTCCCTCCCGCGTCAGAACGCCCATGATCCGCGTGCGGGTCGTCTGCGGCCTGTCCGAGACAATCGCCACCTTTTCCCCCACAAGCGCGTTTAAAAGCGACGACTTGCCAACATTCGGCTTGCCGACGATTGCAATAAAACCGGAACGTGTCTCCATAGAACGCGTACCTCCTCAAACGATTGAATCTATTTCACTATTTTTCATTAAAATAACGCCGGGCCAATGCCGCGAACTTTTATTTTCGCGGCCGCCGGCCGGTTCCAAAGAGCCTGTCCGGCCCTAAAAAGACAAACAGCACGGCAAAACCCGTCACGGCAAGCAAAATCAGCAGCGCCGGCAGGTTTGCCGCAAAATAGCCGATCAGCATTTTCCACCGGGCGGGCTTCCAGAAAAACGCAAGCCCAATGCCGACGCTGGCAAGCGCACAGATCAGCACCGCACCGGCCGCCACGTCTTTTGCAATTTTGGCCAGCCGGTTGTAGCACGGGGAAACCAGATTGACGATGGCCTCAATCGAGGTGTTGACCATCTCGCAGACCACCACCATCGAAACGGTGAGCATCAAAACAGCGAACTGCCCGGGCGTGAGCGCAAAAAAGCGCGAAAAATACAGCACGTACAGCGCCGCCGTGAGATGGATGCGCATGTTCCGCTCGTTTCGGATACAGTATAGGATTCCCAACAGCGCATATTTAAAGCTGTGGAAAAGGCTGCGCACATGCGTAAACGCCTGCTCGTCCTTCATTACTCGATAACATAGCTTGCGCCGCGCGGGAAACCAAGCCTTGCCATAACCTTTTCTTCCTTTTCGCGCATGCGCACAGCTTCGAGGCCCCCGTTCTCATGGTCGTATCCAAGCAGATGGAGCATCGAATGCGCCGTCAGAAAACCAACTTCGCGCTCGAAACTGTGTCCATACAGTTTGGCCTGTTCCACGGCCTTTTCCAGCGATATGACAATGTCGCCGAGCATCAGCGCGCCGGTATCCGAATTTTTATCATACTTGCCGTTTTCTCCAAGCGGGAACGACAGCACATCGGTTGCGCGGTCCTTGCCGCGAAACTGGCTGTTGAGCTCCTTGATCTGCTCGTTGTCCACAAAGCTCACGCTGACCTCCGCATACTCCGAAAAATTCTCCATCGTAAGCACCGCGTTGCAGCAGCGCCGAATCAGCAGCCTGGTACCGGTCGGGACTTTCACTTTATTCTGCTTGTTTGAAATGATTACTTTTAAACTTTTCATAGCGTTTTTTTGTGTTTGCCCTCCTCGTAGTATTTTTCATATGCCTTGATGATCTTCTGCACCAGCACATGGCGCACAACATCCTTTTCCGTAAACTGAATCACGGCGATATCGTCGATATTCTTGAGCACCCGCATCGCCTCGACGAGGCCGGACCGCCTGGAATCCGGCAGATCAATCTGGGTGATATCTCCGGTGATCACCGCCTTAGAGTTCATGCCGAGGCGGGTTAAAAACATTTTCATCTGCTCGGGCGTGGTGTTCTGCGCCTCGTCGAGAATGATAAACGAGTCGTCCAGCGTCCGTCCGCGCATATAGGCCAGCGGCGCCACCTCGATATTGCCGCGCTCGACAAACCGCTGGTAATTTTCGGCGCCCAGCATATCAAACAGCGCGTCGTAGAGCGGCCGCAGATAGGGGTCCACTTTGTTTTGGAGGTCGCCGGGCAAAAAGCCCAGTTTTTCTCCCGCCTCGACCGCGGGCCTTGTCAGGATGATGCGGTTGACGGCGTGCGCCCGGAAAGCGGCAACCGCCATCGCAACGGCCAGATAGGTCTTGCCGGTGCCCGCAGGGCCGACGCCCAGCACAATCGTATTGTTTTTCAGCGCTTCGATATAGCGCTTCTGCCCCAAAGTCTTGGGCTTGAGCGGACGGCCCTTGGCCGTGATGCAAACGCAATCGGTCACAAGGGACTCAATCTTGTCCTCTGCTGAATCCTCCACCAGCGAAATCACATAGCGTACATTCTGCTCGTTGATCGTCTCGCCCTTATTGAGCAGGTTCAACAGCGATTCAATCGCGCGCACCGCTTTGGACACGTTTTCGATCTCGCCGGTCACTTTGATATCGCTGCCCCGACTGAGAATCGCAACACCGTATTCCCGTTCAAGCATCTTGATATTTTCATCGAAATTGCCGAACAGCGCAACCGTGTGCTCCATCCGGTCGATATTGACAATCTGTTCTATCATCTAAACCTCCCTGACGCAGCGCCTGCCGGCCTGCCGCGCACACTGTCCGGTGCGGGACACGGTCCGCACCGGACGGCATGCGCGTTTCCCGTGGAAAAGCCGGATGCAAGCCGGACGAAAATACCTCTTCGTTTCCGGTTTTATCTGGTGCATCCGGCGGCAGGCCGCACGCGCCGCATGAAACGATCATGGATGCAGGCATTTGTTTAAAAAATAACAATTCTATTCATCCTCCACAAAAAATGCCAACCATCCCATGTTAATTTTCATTATACCACAAGTTGATTTTGTTTGTCAGCTATTTAAAAATATTTGTTCATGTATAGCAATATCCTCCTCGCATAGATAGGTCGCTTTTAGTAAAAGTTCACCATTTTCTTCTGTTTTTTCAAAACTTTTGTCCAAAATCTTGATGTTTGCAAGCTCTGTTTTCTCTATATTTTCCAGTTTTTTGCGTGCATTCGCCTCCGCCTCCTCTTCCGTATAGGACACTTCTTCCCGCGCCATCTCGGTATATACCCTAGTATGGATCGAAAACGGCAGTTCTAAGCCAAGCAGCTTAGGGCGCCCTTCGGAAACCTGCACGTCGTAGTCGCCCTCGAGCTTGGTGGCGATAAACAGCGGCAGCTTCTCGCCGAACAGACGCAGATACCGGCGTGTGACCACCTTGCCTGTCGGTTTGGAGACCGTCTCGTTCATCACCAGCTTCACTTTGTATTCGTTGACAGTCTGTGCTACCACTTGGGCGCGCGCGTGCTTGAAGGTGCTCTTGCCCTGCTTATCCTCCACAACGCCGCTGACGATGATGTCCCCTTTGGCAACCGTGTCGCCCACTTTGAGCACCGCCTGCCCGTCATAGACCGTCATTGAGCGGATCTGTCCGGTTTTGGAGGCGATGATGTTGCAGGGGCTGTCATCCGGCACCATCTCGGGCGGCATCACGCGCTCCTTGACATTCACAGTCACTTTGCTGCCGTTTGTCTGCATGCCCACCCAGGATAGCTTCGGTACCTTGAGGATCAGGCTGTCCTTGATGCTGTCCAGGTCGAGCGACGGCTTGAACGAACCGGATTTGAGCCCCAGCTCCTCAAGCGTCTCAACGATAACGGTCTGCGGGATTGTTACGTTGCCTTTTACCTCGACCGTCCAGACAAAGTTGGACATAAACGCCAGAAACACAAAAAACACCAGCAGGCCGACGAGCAGGCCCCGCCGCTTCCGGTACCGGTGCAGCCAGAACGGCAGGCCGTGCCGCTCGCGCACGCGCAGCCGCACCCGGGTCTTTTTGGCGATGGCGCGCATTTTTTTGTAGTGTTTCACCGGCGTGCAAGCCGTCATAACCTCGCCGTGCTTTTCGGTGTCCCAAACGTTCAGCCCCTCGCGGCTGGTCAGGTTGATAAACCGCTCGATAAACCCGCCCTCGCAGCTAAACTTCACATATCCCAACAGGTAGCGCAGTATTTTGATGATAAACACGCTTTACACCTCAACCCCCAGTCTGGCGGCGGCGCCCCGGCAAGCGCCGGGGATACGCCGTCAGACCATATACTCAATCGACGTGATAAACCCTTCGACCACCAAGCTGTCTGCCGTCATGCCCTTGATTTGCAGGTTTCTGCCCAAAAACCGCACAATCATGTTGCCCATATTCAGCCGGACGGTTGTATCGTCGTATTCCAAAACACCCTGGCAGCCTTCCACAACCGCCTCGCGGTTGGAGAGCAGCTCCATCTGGCAGGTATTCAATATGGAGTTTTCGGGCACCTCCAAAACCTGTGCGATTTTGGAAACCACCTTTTCGGTCTTACCCCGCTCTCCCTCCTGTGGCGTGGTTCTCGCCGCTCTGCGGCTCTTTCTCATAACGGTCCCATCCTTTCTCGAGGCCGCAAACGCCGCCCCGGCCGACGCGCGCACCGCTCCCATCAGAACCGCCGTGCGTGGGACGCCGCGCGCCGCCATTTTGCTTTCCATATCATCATGTATATTACCATGGGCGGCGGAATAGTATCACGGGTCTTGAAATCCGCAGAGGCGCCCCGCGCAGCCGTCCTTTTTCGGACCGGCCACTCCCCGCTTGCACCTGCTTCTCGAAAAATGCAAGGGGAGATTGGAATTTGCTGGCGATCTCGCGCCGTACCGCGCGAAACCTATTGCAAAAGCCTGCATTTCGAGGTACAATATGAACTGAAATACAGACTTCGGAGGCTTACGATTATGACAAATACAATCCTTGTGGAAACATCCGCCCGCCATGTGCACCTCTCCGAGCAGGACCTGGCCACGCTGTTTGGCGCCGGCGCCACGCTCACCAATAAAAAAGACCTTTCCCAGCCCGGCCAGTTCGCCTGCGTCGAGCGCGTGGAGGTCGTCGGACCCAAAAGCGCGCTGAAGATGTCCATTCTGGGACCCACCCGCAAAGCCACGCAGGTCGAGGTTTCGGCAACCGACGCCAGATCGCTCGGCATCACTGCGCCGGTGCGCGAATCGGGCGATATCGCGGGTTCCGCCGGCTGCAAGATCATTGGGCCCTGCGGCGAAATTGAAATCAGCGAAGGTGTAATCATTGCGAAACGCCATATCCACCTGACCCCCGAAACCGCCGCCGAGAGAGGCGTCGCGGACAAAGAGGTGGTCTGCGTCAAGATTGCGACGCCTGACCGTTCGCTGATCTTCGACGACGTTGTGGTGCGCGTTTCCCCGTCGTTTGCCCCGGCCATGCACATTGACACCGACGAGTCCAACGCAGCCGGCATTTCCAGCAACGTGGACGGCGAAATTATCAAGCACTGACCCGGCTTCCCTTCCACATAAAAAGGATGCGCCCGACTGGACCGCATCCTTTTCAAATTTTTATGGCCTGTGTCCGGCCCTACCACGGACAGGCTGTGCAAGAGAAAGGCGGTTTGAAATTCATGCTGTATACCTTGAAAAACAACTCCGCGATGCTGCAGATCGACTCGCTCGGCGCCGAGATCAAGTCGTTTAAAGACGTCTTTGGCACCGAATACATGTGGACCGGCGATCCCGCCTATTGGAAGCGCACCGCGCCGGTGCTCTTCCCGATCGTCGGCAGCCTGCGGAACAAAACCACGGTAATTGAGGGGCAGAAATACTCGATGGGCCAGCACGGCTTCGCGCGGGATATGGAATTCCGTGTGCTCTACCAGTCGGAAACCCGCATTGTATTCTGCCTCAAATCCAGCGAGGAAACCAAAAAGATGTATCCCTATGCGTTCGACCTGTTGATCACCTATACGCTCGAAGGCTCCTCCTATACCTGCAAATACGAGGTGGTCAATATGGACGACCGCGCGATTTATTTTGCGCTGGGTGCGCATCCCGGTTTCAACTGCCCGGTGGTGCCCGGCGAGCCGTTTGAAAACTATCAGATCGAATTCGGCGAACCGCAGACGGCGGACTGCCCCTATGTGCAGGATACCGGCGTCATCGCGTTTCACAAGCGCCGCCGCGTGATCGAAAACGCCAAAGTGATCCCGCTGAACCGAGAGCTGTTCGCGCACGACGCGCTGATCTTCGACAGCCTGACCTCCAAAATCGTGCGCATTGTAAGCCGGACCACCGGCCGCGGCGTCGAGATGGATTTCACCGGCTTCGACTATCTGGGCATCTGGCAGCCCCATACGGACAGCACGCCGTTTGTGTGTCTCGAACCCTGGGTGGGCATCGCAGACTGCGACGATTCGGACGGCATTTACGAGCACAAGCGCGGCATCCGCCGTCTGGAGAAGTCCGAGAGTTTTACGGTATCCTATACGCTGCATACGCTCTAATCACAAATTAAAAACGCTGTGTAAGCATTTGGCTTGCGCAGCGTTTTTTGATTGGTTCGCATTTATTTCTTCATTTGACTGGCCATTTATTTTTTATCTTATCGCGCAGGCTGCGACCGGCCCATTCTTTTTGCTTTGTCTTCCTTAACCTATAGATTCATCTGATCTTTATGCTTGTCGCTCGGGCCGCGACAGGCCCATCCTTTTTGGCGCGGCCCAAAAAGGATGCAAAAAGGCCGGCCAAGGGGGCTAACGGCGCCGCTCCATTTGACTGTACGCCGTACAGGGAATAGCAAAGGGCGAGGGAACAGCGGTCGCGGGATGTGCGGCGAGGGGTCGCGGGCCTGCCCCCTTCACAATCCCCGTTCCAGGAGG
>CATNEU010000036.1 GCA_950097605.1 uncultured Oscillospiraceae bacterium
TTTTTTTTTTTTTTTTTTTTTTTTTTTTTTTTTTTTTTTGTAGTTTTTTTTTTTGATTAGTTTTTTTTGTTTTTATTTTTATATAAATTATGTTTTTTTTTTGCGTTGTTTTATAGTTGGTGGACTTCCCCACGGTGGACCCGGCAGACCCCTATGTACTCAGCGAGGGCGAGGAGGAGCTGATGGAGCATTTGAAGCTCTCGTTTATGCAGAGCGAGCGGCTGCAGCAGCATGTGAAATTCCTCTATGCCAAGGGCGGCATGTACAAGTGCTACAACTCCAACCTGCTGTTCCACGGCTGCATCCCGCTGAACGAGGACGGCAGCTTTTACACCTATCGGGTGGACGGCAAGTCCTACAGCGGCAAGGCGTTTTTGGACTATGCGCAGCTTCTGGCAAGACAGGCCTATTTCTCGCCCGAGGGCAGCGCCGAGCGCGAAAACGGCAAGGACTTTTTGTGGTATCTCTGGAGCGGGCCGTATTCTCCGTCGTTTGGGCGGTACAAGATGGCAACGTTTGAAAAGTACCTCGTGGAGGACCCCAAAAGCTGCATAGAAGCCAAAAACCCCTACTATGCCTACATCGGCAGCGCCGAAACCTGCAAAAAAATCCTGTCGGAGTTCGGGCTGGACCCCGAAACTTCCCACATTGTCAACGGGCATGTGCCGGTCAAGACCAAGGACGGCGAGAACCCCGTCAAAGCGGATGGGCGGCTGATCGTGATCGACGGCGGCTTCTGCCGCGCCTACCAGCCGACGACCGGCATCGCGGGCTATACGCTGATCTACAATTCCCACGGCCTGCGGCTGGTCTCGCACGAGGCGTTTTCTTCCACCGAAAAGGCGATTTTGGAAAACCGCGACATCCTGTCCACCTCCACGATTTTTGAAACCGTGCAGGTGCGCCGCAAGATCGCGGACACCGACGCGGGCAAAAAGATCATTTCGGCAACCGAGGATTTGAAGCTGCTGCTCGCAGCATACCGGCGCGGCTATATCAAAGAGAAAAACGACGTGCGGGAATACCGGTTGATTGATATTGATAATTTGCTGTAGGCAAAAACCACAGGAGCGGGAAAATCCCGCTCCTATCACGATGGGGCATTAAAAAATCCGCAGCACCGCCAGCGACATTAAAATCAGCCCGCCGAGCCAGGAGAGGTCGAGCTTGGAGCGGTCTCTGAACACCTTGCCGAGCAGAAAGCCCAGGTAGGTAATGCAGATGTTCAGCACAAAGCACAGCCCGAGCGTGAGCGGAATATTGATCGTGTTGAAGCCGCTTGCAACGCCGATGGCAAGCGAGTCGATTGAAAGCGCCACGGCGAGATAGAGCGCCTCTTTGACGCTCAGGGTTTTGGAATTGTCCATGTCGGCCTTGGTCTCGTCTATGTAGATATCCAGCGCGAACTGGATGTCGAACAGCTTGAACCGCACCTGCTTGCTGCTGCGCTCGCGCCGTTTCAGATAGGCCTTGACGGTGCCCTGGAAAAAATTGAAAATTCCGATGGAAAACAGCGTGACAAATCCAATCGCCGTGCAGACAGAGCCCGGGATATACTGTTTGATAAACGTCGCTGCAATCAGCGAAACGGCCAAAAACAGTGTGCTCACCAGGTCGAGGATCAACGCGGGCAGAATGGATATTTTAATCTTGTTCGACCCATAGGCAAAGCTCGATACAAACGAGTCGACCGAGATCGCGCATACGAGCAGCAGCGATTCTAACATACAGGCGGCCTCCCAACATACTGTAGTCCTACGAAAAAGACGCGCGGAGGCGCGCCGGCAGCTTTCGGTGTCATCCGCATCGCCGCAGGCGATTGGTTCCGGAAAACGGGCGTGTTCCGGCAAAGCGCGCAAACGGGCAAAGCGGGTACTATCAGTATATTCCCGGACAGGAAAACGGGTGAAACCGCACAAAATGGCCGCTGCACAAGCAAATCTTCAATTTGCTTGTGCAGGTATAAAAAGGGCGCCGGATACGGATTGTTTTCCGTATCCGGCGCCTTTGTTCGGCAACGTATGGTTTATCCCCGCGCTGTTTCTCAGAGATACCAGCGGTAGACGCAGAGACGGCGCTCGCCGCGCTTATAGGCGGCGCTGTCCGGGGATAGGTCGATCATGCCCGCAAGCTGCGCGCCGATCTTTTCGCAGGTCCGGCACGCAGCCGTGTTGCCCGGGCTGCAATGCAGGTCGAGACGCTCCATGCGGTGCGCCTCGGCAATTTTCTTCACAAGCCCGCAGGCCTTCGCCGCATAGCCGTTGCCGCGATTATCCATTTTGATAAATACCGACAAGTTGCCGTCCTCCGGCAGTTGTTCGCCGGGGGCGATGCGGAGTGTCAGATCCCCCACTGTCACCTTGTCGGTATGGGTTGTCAATTTGCATGCATAGCTGGGGATCATGCCGTTTTCCGGCGTCGGCGGGCAGGTTTTCGCCACAACCAGGTCGATTTCCCCGTCGGTCAAAACCGGAAAGGACCGAAATGGAAACATACAAGGACCACTCCTTTGGTCAGACGCGGGCGATGCAATCCAACAGGACATCGCCCGCCCGCTTTGTGATGGCCGCATAGGCCTCTTGGTACATCGGGGGACGGCTGTTCAAATTGTGGCAGTCGGAGCCCAGAAATTGCACGTAACCGGCTTTGAGAAGCCGGTGCACAAACCGGCGGCGCCGGTTAAACAGCGAGGCGGCGTTGACCTGAAACAGGCAGCCCGCTTCGGCAAACGCGCGGGCCAGCGCGAAACGGCGGCGCAAAAACGCGCAGCGTTCCGGATGCGCCAGCACCGGCGTTACGCCCTGCCGGTCGCGCAGCGCGGCCGCTGTTTCGAGCATCCAGCCCGCAAACGGCCCGTTTTCGGGCAGCTCGAGCAGCAGCAGCCCGGTCGCGCCGATACAGAGCTGCGGCAGCAGCGAAGAGCCGGGCAGGCTGCGGCTGATCGCGACCTCCGCGCCGCAGCACACCGAAAGACCGGGCGGAATCCGGTCCCGTATCGACGCAAAGGACCGCTCCCGGCGGCGCAGAAACGTCTCGGCCGGCATTCCGTCGGGATAGAAATGCGGCGTGAACGCCACGGTATCAACCCCCTGCTCGGCAAGCCTTGCCAGCATCAGGCCGGAGGTCGACGGGCCAATGCTGCCGTCGTCGATACAGGGCAGGATATGGGTGTGCAGGTCGGTCATGCAAACACCCCCGCTACCGCGCGCCATAGTAGGCGCTGTACCGGTGGTACCGCCTGCTTTGCGCGCGCGACCCTGTCAGCACAAAACCCAGCGCTTCCACCTGCGCGCGCGCCAGCGCCTGCAGGGCCTTATTGATCTCGCCATAGCGGGATTCCCCCTGCCGGACGACAAACAGCGCGCCGTGCGCCTGCTTAGCGACAGCCAGCGCATCGGGCAGCAAGGCGGCGGGCGGCGTATCAAACAGGATGCAGTCGAACCGCTTTTCCAAATCGGCCAGCAGCGCGGGCATCACAGGCGATTCCAGCAGAGCCAGCGGGTTCGGCGGCAGGATTCCCGCGGGAAGCAGCGCCAAATGTTCTGCCGGCGTTGCAACCAGACATTCGTCCAGCTTGGCCATGCCGGCCAGCAGGCTTGAAAGCCCCAGCTTACCGGAGAGGCCCAAATACCGATGGAGCGAAGGGCTGCGCAGGTCGCAGTCGACCAGCAGGGTGTTGCTGCCGGTTCTGGCAAACGTCATCCCAAGATTCACGCAGACGGTGGACTTTCCCTCCCCGGCCCCGGCGCTGGTCACCAGCAGTTTTTTGCAGCCGGCCTGCGGCAGCGAAAACAGCAGGTTGGTGCGCAGCATCTGGTAGGATTCGAGCTGCTCGAACCCGCTTTTGGACGATAGGATTCCCGCAGCGGGCGCGGCGTTTTGCAACTTGTGCAGCATCCTCCGCACCCCCTTCTACAGCCGCTGGACGTCGGGAATGACGCCCAGCACCGGCAGCTCGAAGCGTGCCGAAAGATCGCTTTCGCTCTTCACGCGCCGCCTGCATGCCTGCACGCAGAGCAGCGCCAGGACGCAGAGCAGCGCGCCCGCACCTGCGCCGGTAATCCCCAGCGCAATCGGGGAGCGCCCCGCTTCCACCGGGGCGGACGCGCCGTCGACCACGCGCAGCACGGCGCTGCCGGTCAGCCGCGCGAGCGACTCCGGCGCGCACTGGGAAACCGACTCGGCAATGCGGCGCGCGTGCTCGGGGTTGCCAAGGCGCACGCGCGCCTCCAGCAACTGCGAATCGCCCACCTGCGCGACCCGCAGCATATCGCCCACCTGCGCGGTGCTGTAGCCCAGCGCGGACGCACCGGCAACCTCGGCCAAAAAGCTGCGGCTTGTAAACAGCTCCCGGCAGGTGTCGAGCTGCGGCGGCGCGGAGGCGGCTGCGTCGCCATTAAGCAACGCGCCGCCCGCGGAAGTGCTGACCAAAAAGGTGCAGCGGGATTCATAGACCGGCTTTTGCAGGAACTTGCCTGCGGCAAAAGCGCCGCCAAACGCGACCGCCGCGCACAGCCCGACCAGCCAAAGCCTTCGGACAAGCATGCGGAGGGTTTCCAAAACCTTGTGTTTCATGATGCGGCCTCCAAGCTGTGTAAGAATACAATACCATGTTCCGGCACGCCTATTGACATATGGTGCATGCCGAACATCTATGCACTATTATACTGTCCCCGCGCGGATTTGACAAGCTGTTTTCCATTTTGCCCATTTTCACGCCTGTGATGACGGGTCTGGCCGCCCTTCTGCTCCCGCCGCCTCGCCGAAAAGGCCCGCATACAGCAAACGGTATGCGGGCCTTTATCAATATGGGAAGCTGGGAACGCGGGCTACGCCTGTTCCGCCCCAAACGCCGCGCGGATCGCGGCGAGCGCACGGTCAAACTCCGCGCTGGTCACAAGCAGGGAAATATCCATCTCGGATGTTGTAATCATCCGCAGGTCGACCCCGGCCCTCGCAAGCGCCGTGATGGCGCGGGCGGCAACGCCGCTGGCGTCCTTCATCGCCTCGGAATAAATTGAAATTTTGCTGTTGCCAATGCTGATCAGCGGTTTGATCGCGGGATATTGCGCCTTGAACTTTTTGGAAAGCTCGAGAATTTTCTTCAGGTCCTCGCCGAACACCGAAAAGCTGATGTTCACAGTGCCGCCCGAGGGCGGGGTTTGCGAAATCATATCCACATTGATCTGCTTTGCCGCCACCTCTTCAAAGACAACGGCAATCTGCTCCATGCTGTACGCCGCTTTGGTGAAAGACACCAACGCAACGTCCTCGGCTGTGGTGATGGTATAGGTCTCCGTCATTGTGAACCCTCCTTTGTTTCTGCCGCCGCGCCAATCAGGCGGCTTTTTTCAAAAACGCGTCCGGAACGGTCTGCTGCAATACATAGTCGATATAGTTTAAACTGAAATCCGCATCCTTGCGGCGCACGCCGTGCGCCGACGCCAACGCGTCGGTGTACTCCGAGAGCGGATAGATCACAATATCCGAATAGTTCGGGCCATAGTGGGTGATGGTCGGAAGAAAACCGACGTTTGCCACCTCTGTTTTGCCGCTCTGCGGATCCTTGGTCAGTGTGACGTCCAGAATGCCCGCGACCATGTTGTAGGCGCGCGACTGCGCCGAGACAAAGTTGCCGAGCGAATACGCCACAAAGCCTCTGCTTCCGTCCGCGCGGGTCAGGTATTCCATCGACTGCAGCACATGCGGATGGGTGCCGATGATCACGTCTGCGCCCCAGTCAATCATATCCTGTGCAAGCTGCTTTTGCAGGCTGGTCACCTCGAAGGTATTTTCGTTGCCCCAGTGCACCGAAACCACCACCACGTCGGACATCTCCTTCGCCTTGGTGATGAGCTGTTTGATCAGCGCGGTATCGTCCGCGAGGATCAAACGGTAATCGGTCCCCTTGGGCAGCGAAAGCCCATTGAGCCATTGGGTCACGCCGATGTGCGCCGTTTTGATGCCCTCTCTCTCCACGATGCGGATGTTCTGCAAATCCTCGTCGTTCCGGTAGGCGCCGACGACGCTGATATCCTTCTGGGTATCCCAATAGGAGAGCGTTGCCTCAATGCCGTCCACGCCTTTGTCCAGCACATGGTTGTTCGCATGGTTGACCACATCGAAACCCATATCCACAACGGCGTCCCCCACCTCGGTCGGCGAGTTGAACAGCGGGTAGCTCGACGGCTTAAATACCTTGCCCGCCAGCACGGTCTCCTGGTTGATAACGCCGATATCCGCGCCGCGCAGCAGGTCGCGCACCCGGCTGTAAACCGGCTTGAAATCGTAGCCGCTGCCGCCCGTGCGCGCATGGGCCTGCTCGTAGATCGAATCGTGGATCAAATTGTCCCCGACCGCCAGCATGTGGATTGAAACCGGCTGCGCCGGCTCGGGCTCGCTGGAGGGCGGCTGCTCGGAGGACGCGCCCTGGGATGCGCCCGCGTCCCCAATATACGCCGGAACCGCCTGCTGCGCATGGCGCCAGAGCCCCGCGCAAACGCAAACCGCGACCACACAGACCAGCATCGTGAGGCCGGCAACCAATCTCCTGCGTTTCCTTCTATGCATATGCAATCTTCCTTTCTTCCATATCCATTTTGTTTCACGATATGTTTTTTTCATCCGCGCGTGCGGATTTTTTCTGCAAAATCAGCATGGTTCCCCTGTAAAACGTTCCAAACCCGGACGATACCCGTTAGAATATCCTTATTATATCATATTTGTCCGTTTCCGACACCTGTTTTTTTCTGTGGGGATCAAACGATACAAAACGATTCCCCTGCTCATAGGGTGCAACCGTTTTGGGCAAAAAATAGGAGCCGGTTTTGGACTGGAAGTTTACGGCAGGGCATTCTGCGTCAAGCATGCATGCAAACGAATGTGTTATGCTATGGACAAAGGAGGCGAACACAATGTACGCATGGGAACAAATTCAAAAGACTGTGGACTATATGGAAGCGCATCTGCAAGAAAACCTGCAGATGGATAAGCTCGCAAAACAGGCTTCGCTTTCCCCCTTCTATTTTCAAAGGCTGTTTGGGCGGCTGGTGAAAAAGCCGGTGATGGAGTATATCCGGCTGCGCCGCATGGCGGTCGCGACAGAGATGCTGCGGCAGAACAAACGCATTTTGGACATTGCGGTGGACCTCGGCTTTTCCTCACACGAGCATTTCACCCGCACCTTTAAGAACACCTTTGACATGACGCCCGAAGAATACCGCCGAAACCCGGTCGTCTTGAACCGGATGACCAAGCCGGAGCTGTCCTTGCACTATACGCTGATCGACGAAAACGTGCCGCTGATTACCGACGGCATCACGCTCGAAATCGGCAGAAAGCAGCTTGCACAGCCCGCCTGTTTTGTTGGATTCGACGTCCGGATGCCTGTCCAGTTCATCGGCGGGCTTGGAACAGAGTCGGGAAAAGACCCGCTGGGTACGCTCTGGGACCGTCTGCACGCCGAGAAGGCCGGTATTCCCGGACTGCTGCCGGACGGCGGGGAACTGGGCGTGGCTCTGCCGTCCGACAAAGAGACGGAATTTTGCTATTTTGCCGGCGCGCAGGCCGACGGACCGGGCGCGCCCGCAGCATACAAAAGCTGGACGCTGCCCCAGGGGGAATACATCGTCTGCACGTTTGAAGCGGAAAACTTTGAGGCCCTTGTAACAGACGCGCTGTATAAAGCGCAGCAGTATCTCTTCGGCGTGTGGCTGCCGAACCACGGCCTCGGGAGCAAACCGTTTTGCGCCGAGCGCTACGCTTCGCACGATAGGGACACCACGCAAATGGAAATCTGGGTGATGCCGGCGCCTTTGGAATCCACCTAAGCTGGCTGCATACAAAAAACAGACGGTTCTGCAACCAGAACCGTCTGTTTTTCATTCAATAAAAGATTTTACCCCTTTTTGACCACCGGAATCCAAACCTCGCTCAGATAGTCGTCCGACTGCATATCCCCCATGCTGTACCACTCCAGTTCGGGGCCTTCGGCGTGCTCATAGCCGGACTGGGGGAACCACTCGGTATAAATGCGTTTCCATACGTCCTGAATCGCGTCCGGCATGGAGCCGACGCTTTCAAACGCCACCCACTGGTGTGCCGGCACTTCAAATGCCTCCATCCCATCGGGAACCGGTCCGCCGGTCGCCGCCGCTACGAAATAGTCGAAGCTTTTGTCGCGGAAGTTGGCACAGACGCCCAGCACACCGGATGGCCCGGTCTGGCTGCCGTCCGCCAGCGCCGCTACACGCGCATAGCGTCCATCCGCACAGACCTCGTCCCAAAACTGCGGAATCAACACCATGTTCTGTCCGCCAACCGTGGAAATCTCCTTTTTGTAGCCCACCAGCCGGAACTTCTCTTTCTTTTCCATACGATACTTCATCTCTTGCTCTCCTTTCACGGACAGATGGAAGGAAATGCGTGGATACGACTTGAGCCTCGCGCCTGCACTTTTGGCCTCGCGCGGCGAGATGCCGTGCATGGCGCGAAACGCCCGCGTGAACGCTGTGGGGGAATCATAGCCGTAGCGCAATGCCACATCCAGCACACGTTCATCCCCGCTTTGCAGGTCGAGTGCGGCGCGCGTCAGCCGCCGGCGGCGCACATACTCCGACAGCGTCACGCCCGCGGCGAACGAGAACATCCGCTGAAAATGGCACAGCGAACAGCAGGCCTCGCGCGCCGCGTGCGCATAGTCGATCTCACCGTCGAGATTTTCCTCCAGATACCCAATCGCCGCATTGAAGCGTTCCAATACGTCCATATCCACACCTCCATCTGGTCTCTCAAACGGCCGCTCCGTTTCTCATGCAGGAGCGCTACCGTGATACTGAGTATACAGCATTGGAAAACAAAAAACCTCGCAGCAGGCGTCTTTTGCAGCAAGGCTTTCCATTTAAAACACAGTCTGTTATTTTTTCGTTTGCTCCGCTTCGAGCAGGCGGCGC
>CATNEU010000037.1 GCA_950097605.1 uncultured Oscillospiraceae bacterium
CGGCTGTTCACCAGGAGTAACGTCTTTTTTACTATATAATCTTGAGAAACCCATTGACATGATACTTACTATACCCCTTATAATGGGCATATCGGAGGGGATGCCATGACCATCAAACAAGTTGAACAGCAAACCGGCATATCCAAGCAAAACATCCGCTTTTATGAAAAGGAAGGACTGCTCCAACCGGCACGCAATCCAGACAACGGCTACCGGACGTATACGGCAGAGCACGTTGCCGCACTGCAAGAGATCAAGCTGTTTCGCAAGCTCGGCATCTCGATCGAGGACATCCGAAAGATGCAGCAGGGTGTTCTGCCCATCAGCCGGTGCATGGAAAAATACGCTGCAATCGCCGCGTTGAAGCTGAAAGAGCTTGCCAAACAAAAGGCTCTTTTTGAAAAGCTTAGCGAACAAACGGCAGAAAACAACGTGTTGGATGTGCAGGAGGCGCTGGCAGAATTGGAAGCAAACGAGCGCAGTGGCATTCGGGTTTTCAACATTGCATACGACTTTCTCACGAAAGCTGCCAACCATCTTGGAAAGGGGATCGAGAACATGCTGTTTAAAAAAGGCTTTGATCTGGAGCTGGACGACGGGTTAACCTATCCGTCCAGCGAGACGATCTGCGAGGCTGTTTTGGCTTATTGCAAGCGCACGGGTGAAAGCTGCACGTTTGAAAGCACAAAACGCCCGGTTTCTTTTTTGCTGAACGGAATCCGGTATCATGTGCAGGTGCAGATGACCCGCGGCGGATACTATCTGCACTGCAAAGAAGAATAATACCGGTTTCTTCTGAAAAGCGCGGTTGTTTTCGACGATTTCAAAAGGCTTGCGGCCAATATAGGCCGCAAGCCTTTTGCTCAAATAGAGACGGCGCATCCGATTGCAACCCCTATTGCGTATACAAAAAAGCAATCCGGGCATCACGATCTCCCAACGGTCACAGCGCAACCACCTTGGTCGCCACATTTTCATAGAATGAGCAGTCGTGCTCCACAAACAGCATGGTGGGCTTGCAATCCAGCAGCAGCCGTTCGATCTGTATACGGGAGAGCACGTCGATAAAATTCAGCGGCTCATCCCAGATATACAGGTGCGCCCGCTCGCAGAGGCTTTTGGCAAGCAGCACCTTTTTCTTCTGCCCCTCGCTGAACGACTCTATTTGCTTGTCAAACTGCGCACGTTCAAAGTCCAGCTTGCGCAAAATGGCCTTGAATAAGCTCTCGTCGATCCCCTCCCGGACCGCATAGTCTTTCAGGCCGCCGCGCAAAAACGAAGTGTCCTGCGGCAGATAGGAAATCACCAGCCCGCTTCCCAGCCGCAGCGTGCCGCTGTGCGGGACCTCCTCCCCGGCGATCAGCCGGAGCAGGCTGGTCTTTCCGCAGCCGTTTTTGCCCGTGATCGCCACACGGTCGCCGCGGCGGACCGCAAACCGCAGCCCACCGCAGACTTCCCGGCCGTCATAGGATATCGAAAGCCCCTCGGCGGAGACAAGCTGGCCGGCATGGTACGAAAGAGGCGAAAGAGACAGCGTTTCGGCGGTCTCCACATTTTTGAGCAACTGACGCGTCTGCTCAAGCGCCTCTTCCCGCCTGGACTGCAGCGATTTCGCGCGTTTCATCATCTTGGCGGATTTGTGGCCGATATAGCCGCGGTCGGGACGCAGCCCCGAATTGCGGGTTGCATTTTTGGTCTTTTCCAGCCGGTCCGACCAGCCCGTGGTGCGCTGCGCGGCAGCGGCAAGCTGCGTGGCTCTCCGGGTCAGCTTTTCGTGCTCCGCGGCCTCGAAAGCGTCCTGCATTTGCCGGTTGCGCTGCCAGGACGAAAAATTGCCCTTCTGCAGCTCGATATTTGCCCGGTTGATCGAAAGCACATGGTCGATGCAGCTATCCAGAAACACGCGGTCGTGCGAGACCAGGATAAAACCGCGCTTGGCACGCAGATACGCCCCCACAACCCGGCGGGCGTCCGCATCCAAATGGTTGGTCGGCTCGTCGATCAGCAGGAAGTTGTTCTGTTTTAAAAAAAGCGCAGCCAGCAGAACCTTGACCTGCTCGCCGCCGCTCAGGGTGTCGAACGGGCGCTCCAGCACCTCCTCCGGCACCCGCAGCAGCGACAGCTCGCGCTCCAGCTCCCACAGCGCGTATTCTCCGACCGCGCCGTCCACGACTTCGCGGGTGGCGCGGGATTTGTCCCGCACCTCGAACGGGAAGTAGTCAAACGCGACCGAGGCGCTGATGGTACCCGCATAGGCATATTTGTCCTGCAACAGGTGCAAAAAAGTGGTTTTGCCGCGTCCGTTGCGGCCGACAAACCCCAGCTTCCAGTTGGTGTCGATTTGAAACGATACATTTTCAAAGATATTGTCATAGCTGCCTTCATAGTGAAACGACAGGTTTGCAATGTTGATTAACGACATGGGCCGTCACCTCCGATGGGATGGATTTGGCGCGGCGGCGCGCATAGAACGCTTGATAACCCACCGCCGCGCATGCAAAAAAGCCGCAGGAAACACAGTTTCCCACGGCTTGTCCATTCGCGCCGTCCTCTCCGGCCCCCTTGCGGGGCCGGAGAGGACGGCGCGCGTCTATCCAAGAGTGTTCGGGATGCTGCTTTCCTGCTATGGGCACGGCAAAGCCGGCGGTGGATACCGCCTTTTCGTTTACAGTGCCTTTCATTCCTTAGCAAGAAAGATTGCGCATCCTTTCAGCTCCCATCTTTTCAAAATCTGTATGCTATTGTATCCGATTCCGGGCGGGCTGTCAAGGGTTTGTTACCACTCCATTTATTCCGCCTCCCTTATACAGTCCGCCGGTTTTGTTTTGAAAAGCTTGATCTGGAACCCAAGCGTGGTCAGCAGGTAAATCCCCGCCACAAGCAGCAGCGCCGCGATATAAACCGTACGCGTCAGCAAAATGCTGTCGTCGCTTTGCGCGATATTGAAGGCCACAAACACCGCCGTCATCATGGGCACGGCAAGCAGCAGCAGCGACTGCAAAATATCCACCCACAGGCATTTCCGCCAGGTGCTGCCGCAGGTATAGAAAACGCCATAGTCCCGTTTCCTCGATGCCTCCAGCAAAATGTGCAGCCCCGCAATGGACGCGATGGAGATCACCAGGCAGAGCAGAAAATCCAAAAGCGGCTCGCGCACTTCTTTTTCAAACTGCGCCCTGGTATTGGCAATCAGCGTTTCAAAGCTTTCCGCCGACCCCAGGTCTCGCAGTTGCTCCATCACGCGCTTCTTCGTCGCGGGATCGTCCGTTTTCAGCTCTACTACATTTCCACTGAGATCTGAATAGATTGGAAGGGCTCCTAACGGGTTGTCTGGCGTGCGCAATAGAATCATTTCTGACGCTACACTTTTTTTAAAAATGTAGGTCAGAGGAAAATTGCGTTTAGCAGAATCCATGGTAAAAGCGTAATCGTCCCGTTCCAAAAAGCCGCACACCTGGATGCGGATGGGTTTCTTTTCTGCAATACTGCTGCTGGAAACGCTGTTTCCGTCATCGCTATAGTGCAGCTCTGGCCTTTCGAGACGTGAATACCAACGCAAATCCACTTCATAAACCTCACCGATTTTAAGAATCTTTGAAAATTCGTGTTTAAATATTGCCGGAATCACACCTTCCGGCGTTTTCGCATCGGTCAATTGCTTACCCGTAGACAGAGGAAGCTTGAGATTTTTGGCAACTACCTCATCGTATATTGTTGTCCATGCATAAGCGCGGTTTTCTTCAATCGTATATTTTAGCTGTTCTTTTAACTGGTCGTTGATGTCTTCCATCCGGAAACCCGCGCTTCCCTCATATGTAGTACCATACCTTACCACCTCTGGATGTTTCGCCATTTCGGCATCCAGTTTCTCAATATACGCGGTTTCTATCTCCTGATCTGAACGCTTCTCTTGAGGCATCCTTCCCATATTGCTGTTGTTGCCGAGAATAAAGCAGTTTGCCAGGTTCTGCTCTCCAAACGCCTTCAGTGGGCGCGCATAGTACTCCATTTTGCCAAACACAATCAAAAACAGTGTGAGCGCCGCTGTGAGCTCCAGCACAATCAAAATCTGAAACCATATCTGTTTGCGCAGTTTCATCAAAAGCAAATACAGGGTTTTCATATCGTCTCCCCTCCCCTCTAGATCTCAATCCGTTCAAAATGCCGCGTGACACGCTGGATCGGCAGCGCCGCGAACAACAGCGTGAGCGCCAGCACCAACAGGTAGAGCAGCGCGTAGTTGGCCGCGCTGAGCTCGTAGCTTGCCCAGTCGCTTGCCGCCATAAAGGCAACGCTCGCGCCGCTTCCCAGCAGGTACCCAAGCACTGTGAACACAAAAATATCCGTGACGCACAGCATGCAAAGGGCGCCCTTCGTGGCGCCGCAGAGCTTATAGATGTTGTACTTGCGTCGGTTGATGTGAAACGAAAAACCAATCAGCGCCGCGATGCTCACCAGTGCAAACGCCGACAGCACCAAAGGGAATGCCATGCGCTTTAAAAAGTCCATTGTATACTTGGCCGGAGGGTCGGGCGGAATCACCTTTGTCTGCGGGTCCAGCGGCACAAGCGCCTGTTTCACCTGCTCTAGCTGCTGCTGTGTGGGCACGGCGGGAAAGACAAACTTCGCGGCATACAGGGGCGTATCCTGTTCCACCATGCGCCTATAGTCGATCATCAGACAATGTGGTGAAACTCCCGAAACCGCCACGCCCACAATGGCGTAGGTTTCGCCCCCAACCAGGAGTTCCGGGTTTTCTCCCTCGGGCAGTTCGACGCCGCGGTCCGCCACGGCGTTGTTTGTCCCCTCGTCGCCGTCCTGCAGGTCCCGCCCCGATAGCATCAGGTTATGATAGTTGTCCATCTTCACACCCACAACGCCATATCCTTGCGCCTTGCCGGTCCCGCCCGATTTGTCCAAGCTGTCCGACGAGAGATAGTAGCCGTTGCCGTCATACAGCGAGATCTGGTAAAAATCGTCGGCCATACCGCCCTGTAACTTCGCGAACGCCTCCCTGCTGGAAACGCTCTGTGGAAATACAAAGACCAGCTCTCTGTCTTTCTGGTAGCCGCTCCGCAGTTGCTCAACGTCATCCATGCCGCGCGCATAATAGACGTTTAAGCAAAAGCTGGACACGGCCAGTCCCAGCAGGATCAGCATGCAGACCAGCGGGCGGCCGCGCCAGAACTGCACCAGATGCATCGCAACCTGTTTTAGATGCTTCATAGAATTCCCTCCTAAATCATGCGAATACTTTTGGTTCAAGTGCGCAAATAAAAAACAAAATTTAAACATTTTATGAAATATTTATCTATATTTATATATATATCATAAAATATCCAGCAAATCAACATATTTTGCATAATCGTAACTTTTTCGTAAGATTTTGTGTTCTTTCCTATGGATTCCCCATAAAGACAAAAGGCCGTGGGAAACAGTGTTTCCCACGGCCTTTGCAACTTCATTCGATTCTCTTTTCAAAATCTGCTCTCAATCGGCGGGTCATCCGCCCCGGATCAGGCCCTTTTGTTGAAATACATAAACAACTGGCACTTGATCATGCCGTTGTACAGCTTGCGGCGGCGGTCGGCAGGGCTGCCGAAAATCTGCTCGAACTGCTCGTGCGGGCTGATGATATACATACTGCGGTCGCCGCCTTTTTTAAACACCTGCCCCATCACGCGGTAGAGCTCCTCGGCTTCTTTCACCTCCAGCAGGCGTTCGCCATAGGGCGGGTTGCAGATGATGGTGGATTTCTCCGAAGCCGTTTCAAACTCCCGAACGTCCCGCTGCTCGATCTTCAGCCGCGGCGAAACGCCGGCCTTGCGCGCGTTCTCGAGGCTCAGGGCGACCGCCTGCGGGTCGATGTCCGCGCCATAGGCCCGAAACTGCGCCTGCCGGTCCACGCTTTCCAGCGCCTGCCGGCGTTCTGTTTCCCAAAGCTCGTCCGGAATCATGCCCCAGCGCTCCGCCGCAAACCGGCGGTTGATGCCCGGCGCAATGTGCAGTGCGCGCATGGCCGCCTCGATCAGCAGCGTGCCGGAACCACAGAAGGGATCGTATACCACACTGTCGCCGTGGATACGCGCGAAATTCACAATGCCCGCCGCAAGCGTTTCCTTTATCGGCGCTTCGTTGGCATTGCGGCGATAGCCGCGCTTGTGCAATCCGGCGCCCGAGGTGTCGAGCGAAACCGTGACCTTATCCTTCATAATCGAAAACTGCACCTGAAAGACGCTGCCCGTCTCGGCAAACCAGGAAATCCCATAGGCACCCTGCAAACGGTCCACAATGGCCTTTTTGATAATCGACTGGCAATCGGGCACGCTGTGCAGCTTGGAATTTAAGCTCCAGCCCTTGACCGGGAACGCATCGTCTCTGCCGATCAGCGCTTCCCATTCAATTTCCTTTACGCCCTGGAACAGCTCTTCAAAGGTCTGCGCGCGGAATTCGCCCAGCACCAGCAAAACACGCTCGGCGGTGCGCAGCCACAGATTGGCCCGGACAACTTCCTCATACCCTCCAAAAAAGCTGACCTTTCCATTGTCGGTCGTGATGTCCTGTCCGCCAATTTTCTTAATCTCGTCCGTCAGCACACTTTCCAGCCCAAACAGGCACGGGCACATGATTTTCAACCTGCTCATTGTTACCTCCCCAAATCCGGATTCCAAACGTCCCTACGCTTTTCTCTGCGGGCGCGCCTTTTTGCGTTCCCTGCTGCTCGCTTCTCTTTCCCAATAAACCGTAAAATAGGGAGCGGAAAACCCCCGCCCCCTATTTTTATAACCAGACAGGCCCCACTGCAACGCAGCGCGCTGCACCACACCTGTCCGCCAATCAACTGTTCAGACGATCTGTATAGATCATCATACGCGCACCGCCGGCATATCCTGCCGCATGATGACCTTTTGCAGCGCCGCGCAAAAGAAGCGGGCGCACAATTCAGCCGGTCTATTCCATCTCAGGCTCTATCAAACCATAATCTCCGCCGCTTCTGCGATACACGACGCCTACTTGCCCTGTTGCACTGTCTTTGAACATAAAGAACGCATGCTGGAGCATATTCATTTGCAGGATTGCCTCCTGCACGTCCATTGGCTTCATGCTAAACCGCTTGTTCTTCACAACCTTGAAATCCTCCTCAGGCTGCTGGAATTCTATTTCCTCATCCTGATAAAGAGCGGCGTCGAAGGCATTGTCACGCAGGCGTTTGCCGAGTTTGGTTTTGTTTTTGACAATCTGTTTCACCAGGGAATCCACAACGGCTTCGAGGGCGTCGATCATCTCTGACGCCGTTTTCTGCGACCGAAAAATCATATTCCGGTATTTGATCGTGATTTCAACGGTTTCGCGTTCCTTTTCGGTGGATACCACCACATTGGCGGTTGCCTCCTCCGGGAAAAAGCGGTCGAGCTTCCGCAGCTTTTTGTTGATGCGTTCCTTGAAACTGTCTGTCAATGTGGATTTTCTGGTCGTAATTTGAATCGTCATAGATAAAGCCCCCTTTGCACCGGCTGTCATTCACGGCCGCTGCATAAATTTTAGAATACCCTGGACCGTCCATCCTGCAAACGGAAAGAGGTCCTTTGCTGTGTCCGGCATTGCGGAGATAAAAGGCCCATTGCCATCATATCCTTTGCAGCGAGATTTGGTTGGTGGGATCAGAAGCATTTTCTATGTACATAGTATACCATACTTTTTACCAAAATAAAAGCAAAAAGAAAAATATTCTAAAGAAAGGGGGCTATCCTTTCTGTTTTGTTTTTCTTAACCGTATAGATTCATTTTTCTTTTAGCTTGTCGCTTGGGCGTGCTGTGGGCCCATCCTTTTTGTTTTGTTTTTCTTAACCGATAGATTCATTTTTCTTTTAGTTTGTCGCTCGGGCGTGCTGTGGGCCCATCCTTTTTCGTGAAGAAAAAGTAGGCAAAAATTCAGTTAAGGGGTGCCGCTACCTTCCTCCAATTGACTCTGTGCCGTATTCGGATAGGCAAAAGGCGGGAATGCGGCGGTCGCAGGAAGTGCGCTGATGGGTCGGAAGACGCGCCCCTTAACAATCCCCCAGCCGTACCCAAGTTGTTATGCGTTAAAAGGTTCTCTGCAAGGGAGGGGCTGATTGACAACGTTCCCCTTTTTTGCAGCAAGCCCCCTTGAACCTGTATAGCTTTCCTTCTGGAACGGGGATTGTGAAGGGGGCAGGCCCGCGACCCTGCTCCACACTACCCGCGACTGCTGTGCTGCTGCCCTTCGCCGCCCCATGTACGGCGTACAGTCCATTGGAGCGGAGCCGTTGGCCCTCTTGACTGAGTTTTTGTATCCTTTTTTCTCACAAAAAAGGATGGGCCCACAGCACGCCTGAGCGACAGATAAAAAGATAGATGCATCAAAAAGCTATAAGAGCAGAGAATAAACTAAATTTTTTGCATCCTTTTTACCTGTCAAAAAAGAAAATGCCCCGCTGCAGACAACGGCTAAATACGTCTGCCCAAAACCTCGACCTGCTGCCGTTTGAACTCCGCAAACGAGCCGTTTTCAAGAGCTTCGCGGATTCGTTCCATCAGCCGGTTATAGAAATAGAGGTTGTGCGCCACCGTTAAACGCATGGCAAGCATCTCGTTGGCTTTGAGCAGATGCCGGATATAGGCGCGCGAATGGCGGCGGCAGGCCGGGCAGTCGCATGTTTCGTCGATCGGTGCGGCGTCGCGCTCATATTTTGCATTCATGAGGTTGCGGATGCCGCTCCAGGTAAATACATGCCCGTGCCGTGCGTTGCGGCTGGGCATCACGCAGTCGAACAAATCCACGCCGCGGTCCACCGCCTCCAGGATGTTGACCGGCGTGCCGACGCCCATCAAATAACGCGGCTTGTCCGCCGGCATATGCGGCTCGACCGCCTCGATCACGCGGTACATCTCCTCGGCGGTCTCGCCG
>CATNEU010000038.1 GCA_950097605.1 uncultured Oscillospiraceae bacterium
TAGGACTCCTTGGGCGGTGCATAGGTCACAATGGCAGGCTGTCCCAGCGCCGTATGGACATATCCGCCGCTCTCCAGCAGCCGCATCACTTTCCGAACAGTGGTGATGCCCACATTGTACCGCTGGCAGATTTGCTGCTGGGTGGGCAATGTCTGCCCATTGCGATAAACGCCGCATGCAAGCTGTGAAACAAGGGATTGGTATAGATATTGATAGAGAGGTTGGGCCTGCTGCAAGTGCGGTCAGCTCCTATCCGAAACAGTAATAGATTCATTTTATCAAGTTTTGCAGGTTATTTCAACTTGATTAATGGATTGCATTGCGATAAAATAGTCTTATAGCCAAAGTAGGATAGTTTATAGAGGGAAAATGTGAGGGGAACCAGAATTTACGGCGGGAAGAGTGCTATACCCGCGTGGAGGCGGAGTGTGGGCTGCTATTTCACGCTGCGAATTAGGCGTTGTATGCCGCCAAAAAATGGGGAAAGCGCTTTCTTTTTATGAAAGATTTCTGATGTATCTTCTCCGCGATGGTGCATCGGCGGAAAGGGAGGGATTGATTTTGGATCGGCAAAACAATAGCCTTGGCGCAACGGGTTATGAATACGATACGCTGATGAACATGCTGCAAGTCAGCGTGAGCAAACATCTGCTGGATGACCATTTTACACTCGTGTGGGCGAATGACTTTTACTATGACCTGATTGGGTATACCAAAGAGGAGTACGAGAAATTGTATCACAACCGCCCCGACCTCTACTATATCAACGACGGATTGGGCGTACACGACGAACTGCTCTGGGAGCAGCTTGGGGAAGAGGTGGCGAAAGCAGTACAGACTGGTGAAAACGGCTATACGGTTGTGACGCGGATGCGCCGCAAATCCGGCGATTACACCTGGGTGCGCATGACGGCCCGGTTTACAAACGAATATATTGACTGCAAAAGAGTTTCCTACACGGCGATGACGGATGTCAGCGACGTTATGCGGATGCAGCTAGAACAGTCTGTTACGTATGACAACTTGCCGGGTTTTGTGGCAAAATTCCGGGTAGGAAAGGACCTTGGGTTCACGCTTTTGGACGGCAACGACCGCTTTTTTGCTTTTTTTGGCGAACAGAGCAGGAAAAACATGCGGGATTCGCTCTACCGTGAAAATGTGCTGCGCAATAGGGAGGTGTTTCTGGAGCATAAGGAGGCGCTTTTGGCCGGTACTCCCGTGCACTGTACTGTGCAGATGCGCGACCAATATGGGAGCGACGCCTGGCTGCAAATCAACGCCTCCTGCGTTGGGTATCAGGAGGGAAATCCGGTGTATCTCGTAATCTATATCAACGTGACCGGCGAGACGGAACTCCGCCGGATGCAGGGCCAACTGGAGGAGCAGGCGGTGCAACTGCGTCGCGCCCTGCAACAGGCGGAGGAGGCCAGCCGTGCAAAATCCGACTTTTTGTCCCGGATGAGCCACGACATTCGGACGCCGATGAACGCGATACTGGGAATGAAGGATATTGCGGCCGCGCATATGGACGATTCGTCCAAAGTGCGGGACTGTCTGAAGAAAATCGGCCTTTCGGGCCAGCACCTTTTAAGCCTGATCAACGATGTGCTGGATATGTCCAGAATCGAGAGCGGGGAAATGGCGCTGCGCAAGGACGTTGTGTTCCTGCCGGAGGTACTGGAGGGTATCGTGACCATTATGCAGCCGCAGTTTAAGGAGAAAAACCAGCAGTTTTCCATCCGTTTGCAGGGGGTTGTTCACGAGCAGTTTATGAGCGATTCGCTGCGGCTGCGGCAGGTTTTTTTGAATATCCTCTCCAACGCCTGTAAGTTCACGCCCCCCGGCGGCAGCGTGATTATGGATGTGCACGAGGTTTCCGCCGGAGAGGATACGGCGCGGTTTGTGTTTACCATTACGGATACTGGCATTGGCATGCAGCCGGCGTTCCTGGACCATCTGTTCACTGCTTTCACGCGGGAACGGGACAGCCGGGTGGACAAGACGGAGGGGACCGGTTTGGGGATGGCGATTACCAAAAAAATTGTGGACCTGCTGGGCGGCGCCATAGAGGTGAAGAGCGAGCTGGGCGAAGGAACGGTCTTTCGCGTTACACTGCCGCTCGAAATTGGGCAGGCGCCGGTTTTGCAGAGTGCTGTTTCTGGGTTGCAGGTTCTTGTGGTGGACGACGACGCCGTTATGTGCGAATACACGGTTGAAATGCTGCGGCAGATCGGTATTCTCGCCGATTGTGTAAACAGCGGGGAACGGGCAGTGGAAAAAATAAAAAAAGCCGGGCAGACGGACGGGGGGTACAACGCAGTACTGCTCGATTGGAGGATGCCGGGACAGGATGGGTTGCAAACCGCCCGGCATATCCGCGAGATTTGCGGGGAAAAGCTGCCCATACTGATTATCTCCGCATATGATTGGAACGACATCAGGCAGGAGGCAAAGGAAATGGGGATCAGCGGTTTTATCCAAAAACCCATTTTTATATCCACCCTCATTCGGGAGTTGCAGCACTATGTGTGCGAAAAGTCGCCGGAAGCAGACTTTTCGGAGACAAACAGACAGGTGAGCTTTGCGGGAAAGCGGTTTCTTTTGGTGGAGGACAACGCCCTCAACCGGGAAGTTGCTATCGAGCTGCTGCTGGATACGGGGGCCGAAATTGACACGGCTTTTGATGGAAAACAGGGAGTGGAGACCTTTGCCCGGTCCGAGCCGGGCCATTATGATGTGATTTTAATGGATATTCAAATGCCGGTGATGGACGGCTATACGGCGGCGCGGGCGATCCGTGTGCTCGACCGCAAGGACGCCCGTACCGTTTCCATTCTCGCCATGACGGCCGACGCGTTTGCGGAGGACATCCACGCGGCAATCGACGCCGGGATGAACGGGCATCTGGCGAAACCCCTGGATGGCGCCACGCTGAAAAGAGAGATCGGCAAATATCTGTAAGATTCCAATTGAGGATTGCCCAGCGCAGAACAGCCGAAGTTTTCCCTTGGGAAAACTTCGGCTGTTCTGCGCTGCATGGGATTGGATATGGCCAAGGAGGGGGAAACGCCTCTGCGGGTTCTATTCGCTGCGTTTGCTGTCGAAGAGGGATTTCAAAACGCCGCCGATATCATCTTCTATACAGAGGGAACGCCCTGCAATTTCGGAAGGGGCACAGGCATCCTCCAGGTTGATACAGGCATAAAAGGCATTGGGGTTGTCTCTGACCATCCGCCAGAATGGGTATTTGATGATGGAAGGGGTGTTGCCGCCCACGCCAAGCTCCAGAAACAGCAGACGTTTTTCTGCGTGGCGGTGCAAAAAGTCCTCATAGCGGGAGCGCGCCTGCTGCCAGCCTTCATCCTGCACAAAAGAGGCGTCGCAGCGCAGGTTCATGCGCATCGGCCCGCCGCATACGGGACAGCGGGGCACCAGCGAGGCCGGTATGCGCAGATCCTTCTGTTCGGCAACCATGCGGCGGACGGCTTGTTCGTTGTCGTAGGTCGTTTGGTGGCAAGGCCGGGCGCATTGCCAGAGTCCATAGTCGCCCTGGGTGTAGAACAGCCGTTTTTTGTCGAAGCCGGCCTGCTGGAAACAGTGGTCCACGTTGGTTGTGATGACGAAATAGTCCCTGTCCTGCACCAGCCGCCGCACAAGCGTGTAAGGCGCTCCAACCTCCCTTTCGTAGCGGTTCCAATAGATATGGCGGCTCCAGTACGCCCAATACGTTTCAGGCGCGCCGTAGGGAAAGAACCCGGCCGTATACATATCGTGGAAATGGTATTTGGCGATGAAATCTCCGAAATGCGCTTGGAACCGGGGGCCGGAGTAAGTCAGCCCCGCCGAGGCGGACAGTCCGGCCCCGGCGCCGACCACAACGGCCTGCGCGTTGTCAAGCAGTTGTTTGAGCGCTTCGGTCTGGGCCGAGCAGGTTTCGGTAGGCTGTATGGTCCCGTTGTTCAAAAACATTGAAAATCACCTTCATATTGCGTCCCGGTTGGTTCAAAAAAGCCCGAACGGTGTCCACCGCGATTCCGGCGGCTTTATCGTGGGGAAAATGAAATTCGCCGGTGGAGATACAGCATAATGCAAGGCTTTGCAGCCCGTTTTGCATCGCCAGTTCCAGACAGGAGCGGTAGCAGGAGGCCAGCAGTGCGCAGTCCTCCCGGCGCGGCTGGCCCTGGACAACAGGACCGACCGTGTGGAGGACGAACCGGCTGGGCAGGTTGTAGGCGCCGGTGCATTTGGCACGCCCGGCGGGCTCCGGACAGCCCTGGGCGGACATGATCCGGCTGCATTCCTCTCTGAGCTGCAGGCCCGCCGCCGAGTGGACGGCGTTGTCCACGCAGCCGTGGCAGGGGTGGAAGCAGCCCAAAAGAGCGCTGTTGCCCGCATTGACAATGGCGTCCGTCTGCAGGCGGGTGATGTCCCCGCGCCACAGGTTTATACGGGTGCGGGGGCCACCGAGAGCTAGGCTCTTCCCATGCACGACGCCCTTTTCCTCCCGTTCGGCGGACAATACTTTGTCCTGGACGGACAAAAACGCCTCGGACAGCGGCAGCGGAGGCCGCAGGTTCATCAGGCTGCGGAGCAGGCGGCGCCGGGCGGCGGCCTCTGCCGGAAACTGATCGGCAAAATGCCTGTATTCCGGCATTTCCGTAAGCAGTGTGTTGATGAGGAATTCGATTTGTTCCGTGCGGTTCATGGGTGCCTCCTATGCCGGTTTGATGGGTCTTTGGTTCTGGACGGGCGGAAAATCTGCGTGCGGGGTTTACAGGCTGTACGTCCGGGGCGGATTGCCGGAGAAGTCGGCGAGGACGGCGTGCGCGTCCTCCAGGTAGAACACCTCAAAGATGGGGTTGGACGCATCCCCGTATTGCTGTTTTACAATGGGGTTGAGCAGGCACATTTCCTTTGCGGTGCTGTTGTTTACATACGCCGCTTTTCCGCTGAGCCGGAGCCAGGCATAATCGGGGCTGGAAACGGAGAGTTCGATGAAGGGGTTTGCCTGCATTTCCTTATAGACTTCCTTGGTGTGGTTGGTGCAAAACCACAGTTTGCCCTCCTGCTCGCCGGCGAACATGAAGGGGCGGCATTTGGGCTTTCCATCCAATCCCACGGTGGCCAGATACTGCACGGGGTTTTCCTGTAAAAATTGAACGATTTCATGCATGGCTGTTTCCTCCTTGCAATGGTGTTTGTACTTGTGTATACGGCTTGCAATTGTCTTTTGCTGCTATTATAATAAAACCATACCTACCTTTTGTAAAGTAAGCACAATATTGTACTGTAGTTCCCAAAAGGATACCAATGGATGATTTGCGGGGAGATGATGATATGGCGGACGCTGTCGCAGCAAAGAAGCTGCCGGCCTGCCCAGTGGAGACCACGTTGACGCTGATCAGCGATAAGTGGAAGGTATTGATTCTGCGGGATTTGCTGCCGGGCACCAAGCGGTTCGGGGAACTGAAAAAATCCATCGGGCATGTGACACAGAAGGTGCTGACGGCCCAGCTTCGGGAGATGGAAGCGAACGGGCTGCTGACCCGGACCGTCTATGCGGAAGTGCCGCCGCGTGTGGAATATACGCTGACAGCGCTGGGATATAGTTTAAAGCCCATTCTGGACGCCATGTGGGACTGGGGCGAGGAATACCAGGCGAAGAGCGGCGCTGCGGTGGAAAAACCAGCCGGAGAATGACCCGGGGACGCCGTCTGTACGGCTGCAAAAGCATTCGCTCCGTGCGGGTGCAAATACCGGTAAGTACACACAGATTCGGAGGAAGCATCTGATGAAACAAGTTTCCAAAAGCCTTGCGGAAAGCGTGGCGGACGACATTCTGTCGATGATTACGATTGACAAAGCGTATCAACCCGGCGGAAAGCTGCCCAATGAAAACGAGCTGTCGGCGCGTTTGCAGGTCAGCCGCACCACGCTGCGCGAGGCCATCCGCATTTTAGCCGCGCACGGCGTGCTGGAGATCCGCCGCGGCAAAGGCACCTATGTGAAAGAAAACAGGGAGTTTAGCGAGGAGTTTTCCCTGCATACGCTTTCGCTTCCCAAGCCGGATCTCAAAGACCTCTACGAGATGCGGCTTATTTTCGAGCCGCGTGCGGCCTATTATGCGGCGAAGCGCGCGACTGAGAAGGAACTCGAACGCATTTTGCACTATGGAGCGCTGGTGGAATCGCTGATCCTGCAAAAAGACGACCGCACAGAAGTGGAGCAGGCGTTTCACAAATCCATTGCAAGGGCCACGCACAATGAATTTATGAACCGCCTGATGCCCATTTTGATAAAGGCGATTGACAAAGGGGTGCCGCTCTCGGACGAGGACGGCGAAATGGTGGAAAACACCCTGCAGGACCATCGGATGATTATGTCCTTTTTAAAAAGCAGGGACCCACAAGGCGCGGAGACCGCTATGAAGCTGCACATATTGCGCGCCATGCGCGGCTTTGGCATCCTGGAGGAATAAGGGCGATGCGCTGTTTGCCCGCCGGTTTGCATCAAAAGTTGCAGGAGCTGTATTGACACGAGACATCAGACAACGTATAATGTAGTCATACAATAAATTGTTTGGAAAGGTGGATCATCATGAGAAGCGACGCCGTTACCAAGGAAACGCCCAAAAGAGCGCTGTTCCACGCGCTCGGGCTCACCAATGAAGAGATGGAGAGACCGCTGATCGGCATTGTCAGCTCGCAGAACGAGGTGGTGCCGGGACATATGAACCTGGATAAAATCGTGGAGGCCGTGAAGCTTGGGGTCGCCATGGCGGGCGGCACGCCGCTGGTGTTCCCGGCCATCGCGGTTTGCGACGGCATCGCCATGGGCCACCAGGGTATGAAATACTCGCTGGTGACCCGGGAACTGATTGCCGATTCAACCGAGGCAATGGCGCTGGCGCACGCATTCGATGCGCTTGTGATGGTGCCCAACTGCGACAAAAACGTGCCGGGCCTGCTGATGGCTGCCGCGCGCCTGAATATCCCTGCCATCTTCGTCAGCGGCGGCCCGATGCTGGCCGGCCGGGTGGACGGCCAGAAAACCAGCTTTTCCAGCGTGTCCGAGGCGGTTGGCGCCTATGGCGCGGGCAAAATCACCGCCGAAAAGCTGCTGGAGTTTGAAAACAAGGCCTGCCCAACCTGCGGCTCCTGCTCGGGTATGTATACGGCCAACAGCATGAACTGTCTGACCGAGGTGCTGGGAATGGGGCTGCCCGGAAACGGCACGATTCCCGCCGTCTATTCCGAGCGGCTGCAGCTTGCCAAGCATGCCGGCATGCAGATTATGAAGCTGCTGGAACAGAATATCCGCCCGCGCGATATCATGACCGAGGATGCTTTCCGCAATGCGCTGACCATTGATATGGCGCTGGGATGCAGCACCAACAGCATGCTGCATCTGCCGGCCATCGCGCATGAATGCGGCATCGAGCTGAATTTGGACATTGCGAACGCGGTCAGCGACCGCACGCCGAACCTCTGCCACCTCGCGCCCGCGGGACATACCTACATAGAGGATCTCAACGAGGCAGGCGGCGTCGGAGCGGTTATGAAGGAGGTCGATAAGCTCGGCCTGCTGCGCACCGATTTAATCACCTGCACCGGCAAAACGGTTGCCGAGAACATTGCGGGCTGTGTGAATAGAAATCCCGAGGTCATCCGGCCGGTGGAGAACCCCTACAGCAAAACCGGCGGCATCGCCGTGCTGCGCGGCAACCTTGCGCCGGATTCCTGCGTTGTCAAGCGTTCCGCCGTCGCACCCGGGATGCTGCGGCATACCGGCCCCGCAAAGGTATTTGACTGTGAAGAGGACGCGATGGAGGCCATCAACGCCGGCGAAATCGAACCCGGCGACGTGGTGGTCATTCGCTATGAAGGCCCGAAGGGCGGCCCCGGCATGCGCGAGATGCTCAACCCAACTTCCGCGATCATGGGACGCGGCCTCGGGGACAGCGTTGCGCTGATTACCGACGGACGGTTCAGCGGCGCGACGCGCGGCGCGGCAATTGGGCATGTGTCGCCCGAGGCGGCGGTCGGCGGCCCCATCGCGCTGCTCCAAAACGGCGACATGATCGAAATTGACATCATGGCGAACCGCATCAACGTCCTGCTGGATGAAGAAGAGCTGGCTGCGCGGCGCGCGGCATGGAAACCCAGAAAGCCCAAGATTACAACCGGCTATCTGGCCCGGTATGCTTCGCAGGTCACTTCGGGCAACACCGGCGCTGTTTTGAAGCAGAATTCTTTTGCGGACTGATAGATGGACCCTGTAACAAATAGCCCAAAGGCAGAGCCTTTGGGCTATTTGTTTTGAAACAAGCAAAGACCAGTGTATATATATATGGATTTGTGCATTTGGCACCCGCAAATCAAGGATTTGCCTGTGGGGTTGTAAAAAAGCCATGCGGCGCCGTTTGGGCCGCATGGCTTTTTGCATGTGTGGAATTTAGACAGAGTCGTAGATAGAGAATGGAGACAGCGCACTTTGTCACTTTCCGCAGCATTTTATCAGCAGCCGGCCGGCCCAGGCGCGCGTTTTGAAGATCGGCCGGCGCAGTGGACGCAGCAGCATCCAAAGATGGGAATATACCCGGTAGCCGCCGTTGCAGCAGGGGGTGCGCCGTCCATTTCTCTCGAACGCGCACACCACCGCCACGACGCTGCCCGGCGCAACGCCTTTTTCCAGATCGGTTTGCGCGTCTCCAGCCATCCAGTACGCACTGTCCTGCACCTTCATCACGCGGTGCAGCACATATTGCCCGTTCGGCCTTTGATAAAGCGCGATATCCCCTCTTTTGAGCGGAGCGGGTTTCGGCGTTTCCAGCAGAACGCGGTCGGCGCCGCTTCTGAACAGGGGGTACATGCTATTTCCGGTCACGGTCAACAGCACCTGCTTTTGCTCTG
>CATNEU010000039.1 GCA_950097605.1 uncultured Oscillospiraceae bacterium
CCCATACTCAGCACCGTATTTCTAAAGCAGAGGTTTAACAGCCGCAACCTGTTGCCGGTTGCGCTTGTAACAGCCGGGCTGTACTTCCTCTGTGCGTCTCCGGAAGGCTTTGCGTTTGGCTGGGGAGAAGTGCTCGCGCTGGCAAGCTCTGCTGCGCTCGCCTGCACGCTTGTGCTGAGTGCAAAATATCTTGGGGATATCCACCCCATGGCGATGTCGGCGGTGCAGTCGGGCTTTACAGGGGTACTCTTCCTGTTTCTGGCTCTGGTGTTGGAAGGACCGCCGCGGCTTTCGCAGATCAGCGCTGCCGGGTGGGGCGCGGTTGTGTATCTGGCTGTGGGCTGCACCTGCGCCGCCTACCTGCTGCAAAATCTTGCGCTGTGCAAAATACCTGCAAACACGGTTTCGCTGCTGCTCTGCACCGAACCGGT
Organism: uncultured Oscillospiraceae bacterium; assembly: GCA_950097605.1. GTDB lineage: Bacteria > Bacillota > Clostridia > Oscillospirales > Ruminococcaceae > CATNEU01. The sequence continues at coordinate 432 of CATNEU010000039.1, forward strand.
CTTCACAGCGGCCGCAGCCGCCCTGCTGCTTGGAGAAACGCTTTCGGGACGTGGCTGGCTGGGCGCTGGGATGGTCCTAGCCAGTTTGCTGCTGGCGTCTAGGATGCAGCTTCGAGAGGGAAATGGAAAGATGTGAGAGACTATATAGAATTGCAAAAAATGCCAAATCAGGCAACCGCCGGGGGTGTCCAGGAAACGACGCTTCCGGCGTTTTTTGTCTGATACGCGCCGAAAGAACAGCCGGTTAAACACGAAAAATCAGGGATTTCAAAGAGGTGGGTCGAATACATTTTCTATGCGCCGCAGCAGGCGGGAACGGCCTTGTTTTTAAAGGGAGGATGTGATATAGTCGAACGGGAATCCACTAAAAATGCTGGGGTTTGTGAAAAGTGTTTCACAGCCGGAGGGAGAATGAAACATGGTGACGGCGAAGAAGATTGCTCGGTCGGTGGCAATCGGATTGTTGATCTATCTGCTCTATGCCATCGTTTTTGGCGTACTGAGCTATTCACACCCGCAGACGGTCTCCGAGCAGTTTGCCGATTCGTTCCAGGTATCCTCGTTTTTTGCAGAGGAGGATACGAGCGGCATCGACCGCGTGATGCTTTTAGAGCAGCCCTCCCTGGCCTTTGACGAGCGCATCCGCCTGATTGAACAGGCGAAGCATACGCTGGATATCTCCTGTCAGTCCATTCATTGGGGGCAGTGCGCCGAATACCTGCTGGGCAGCGTATTGAATGCCGCAGACCGCGGGGTGCAGGTGCGTATTGTGCTCGACGGCAAGGTGGGCGGCCTGACGGGAAAGCAGAAGGATGTGGCCTATGCGCTCTCGCTTCATCCCAATATAGAGTATAAAGTGTACAACACGTTTCACATCCTGATGCCCTGGCAGTGGAACGTGATGCTGCACGATCAATATATGATCGCGGATGACCGCCTCCTGATCCTGGGCGGGCGCAACATCGGCGACCAGTATTTCGACAGCTTCGGGTATGACGGGGCGGTGGTATACAGCCGCGACGTATTGGTTTACAACAGTGACCATGATCGGCAGCAAGGGGAGCGGAGCGTGCTGCGGCAGGCCAAAGCCTATATGGACAAAGTGTGGGGCGACACGGCAACCACCCTGCGGCATTCCAAACTCTCCCAGAGAAAACAGGCAGAGGGCGCGCGGCGCGCGAGCCAGCTACGAGAGAGCTATTGCCAGCTTAAAAGTATACGGCCGGAGTTGTTTGCGGGTACGGCCGGCGACTATCACAGCAGGACCCTGCCGGCCGGCCGGGTACGATTGGTGCACAACCCGCTGAACCGGTCGAAAAAGGAACCCTGGGTGGGCTGGCAGTTGATGCAGCTTGCAAAGCAGGCGGAGCAATCGGTGGTTGTGCAAACGCCCTATACGATTGCCGGACAGGGGACGATGCAGCTTTTTGAGGAGCTTCGTCAGAAGGACATACAGTTTGACCTGGTGACCAACTCCGAGGGCACTGCCTCCAACGATTTGGCATACTCCTGCTATATGTTGCAGAGAGACCAGTTTTACAGGGCGGGCCCCCGGGTTTTTGAGTTTCAGGGCGCCAATTCCATTCATGGAAAATCCTTTTTGTTTGACAACCGCCTGAGCGCGGTGGGTTCGTTTAATCTGGATGAACGGAGCCTGCATATCAACACCGAAACCATGTTGGTAATTGATAGCCAGGAATTTAACAGCGCACTGACCAATGCCGTCAACCGGTATAAGAAACAGTCCCTGGTCGTGGGCAAAAACGGAATCTATCTGTCGTGTCCCACGGTGGAGGCGCAGCAGGTGCCGTTTGGAAAGCAATTTCGCATCTGGGTGCTGTCGCTGCTGTCGAGAGGCATCTCCTTCCTGATCTGACGCCACATACAAAAACCGGCAAATAGCATAGAAACGACCGGCAATTTTGGGCACTTTACGCAATGGGTTTCACGACCGCGCGTCACACAACCTTCACATATCAATGCTATACTAAATGGGAAAATAAAGCGCGTTTCCGTGCGGGACGCAATACGTGTAACAAGGAAAGGAAATAAGGGATTATGAAAAAAGCGATTGCAATTTTACTGTCCGCAGTGCTTACGGCGTCTCTGTTCACCGGCTGCGGCGATAAGAAAGAGACCCCGTCCGGCAGCTCGGGGACAGGCGGCGCGGCTGTGAGTAGCTCCTATCTCACGGTGGACGGCAAGGCGATCCTGGTTCCCTATGTCGCCAAGGTGGATGGGGAGGAAGTCTCTCTGGACAACCTGCGGTATTACTTTTTGAACCTCAAGGCCAATATGAACGCCTCCGGCGAGCTGACCGCCGACCAGGAAACCCAGCTGATGGAGGACGCCATGGCCTATGTCAAGGACGACATTGCGATCAAGCGCCTGGCGGAGAAAAACGGCGTTTCCCTGACGGATGAGGAGAAAAAGGAAGTTGCAGACAACATCGAGAAAAACAAGCAGCAATATGAAAGCGAGGCCGAGTATGCCAAAGCGCTGGAGAAGCAGTATATGACGCCGGATTTCTATGCGTCGATGCAGGAGCTTGGCATGATACGCAACAAGCTGCTGGAAAAGCTGTTTGACAAGGGCGGCGCGTATGAGATGAACGAGGAGGCCGTTAAGCAGCAGGTGAACAGCAGCTTTGTGCACGCAAAGCACATTTTGGTGCAGAGCACCACCGAGAATTACGAGGCGCGCGCGAAAGAGGCACTTGAAAAGGTGCAGGCCGGGGAGGACTTCGACGAGCTTGTGAAAGAATATGGCGACGACCCGGGTATGGAATCCCAGCCCGAGGGGTACTATTTCACCCGTGGGCAGATGGTGCAGGAGTTTGAGGACGCCGCCTATGCCCTCGAGGTCGGGCAGACCAGCGGGCTTGTGAAAACCTCGTATGGCTACCATATCATCCAGAGGCTGCCGATTGATGAGGAATATGTGGCCGAAAACCTCGAGACGCTCACAAGTTCCTGCAAACAGGCCAAGTTCGACGAGCTGCTCGACGAGCTGGTGAAGGGCTTTGAGGTGCACAAGTCGGACAAATATGATTTGATCAATTCCAAGACTCTGAAGTAATCCGGGCAACGAAATGCAAATGAAAAAGCGCCCCGAAAGAGATTTCTCTTTCGGGGCGCTTTCTATTTTCGCTTCCGGGTATCCGCAATGCCATTGCGGATGCGTTTTCATTTCCTTCAGGGGTGCGCGCTGCCCAGCGCAGCGCCGGTTTGCGGCGCATGGTGGCGCAGTTTGTTTTGATCGCGCTTGCCGCTGCGCAGTTGGGCGACAACGCAAACAGCGCCACTGATTAAAACCAATGCATAAAAACTGATTCCGCGCCAGATCAGCATGGCCGGCAGGATCAACGCCGGCGCGAAGAACAGCTTGAAGATCGAAAGGAAACCGCCCTCCGAAGCGCCGGCCGCGCCGGGCAGCGGCAGGGAAGAAACTGCAATGGTCAAGATGGATTGGGTGGCAAGGATTGTGTGCAGCGGCGTTCCGGACAGGCCGAACGCCAGATAGACGAAATAGGGAACGAGATACAGCAGTGTGATCTGCAAAACAGTGGCCAAGAACACTTTGCAAATGACCAGTTTGTTTTTGCGGATAAATTTGGCGCCCTCGCGGTATTCGTCGATCATGGCGCCGAGGCTCTGCTCGTATTTCTCCACCTGTTTGACCAGGCGGATACGGTGCAGCAGGTGCAGCAGGCCGAACAGCACCCGTTTGACCAGCCGGTCGTGGAAGATTACAGCCGTGATAAACCCGATTAACAGGATATTGACCACAAAACCATATACCATCAGGATGCGCAGACCCGGCGTGCTGGACGCGAGAAAGCCCAGATGGGACAGCAGCATACCCGCCGCGTACAGCACCATCACAAGCTGATAGACCACGATGACCACCAGCAGTGTGAGCGTCGAGGAGGCGATTGAGATGTTGTCCTTTTTCATATAGTATACCTGTGCCGGCTGCCCGCCCGAGGCGGATGGGGTGATGGAGCTGAAGAAAAAGCCGACGAAGGCGTATTTCAGGCATTTTAGGAACCGGACAGGGGTTTGCAGCGTCTTTTGAATTTGGTGGATGTTGACGGCTTCGCAGCTTACGAAGCCCAGCATGCAGAGCAGTCCCAACAGGATAAACGGCAGTTTCACGCCGCGCAGCGCAGCGAAGATTGCCGCAGGGGATTGGTCTTTGAACAGCAGGTAAAACGTCAAGGCGATAATTACACCCATAAACAGCAGGCTGCCGACAATTTTTTTCCGGCTGGCGGGTTTTTGTTTTTCGGTTGCCGTCATAGAGTCTCCTCCTCCAGTTTTTGAAAGGTGTAGCCCGCCTGAATCAGCGCCGGGAGCGCTGTTTCGAGCGCCTGCAATGTATTTTCTGGGGCGCCCGCGTCCCCGCCCGCATCGTGCAGGCAGAGGATTGCGCCGCTTTTCACGCGATTTTCTAGTTTTTTGCAGATGGTTTGCGGGGTGCTGTGCCGGCTCCAATCCTCCGCCATGACGCTCCAGAGTGTGAAGCGGAGGCTGTGCCTGCGGCAATAATAGAGGTTTGCGAGGTTGATCATGCCCCATGGCGGCCGGTAGAAAACCAGCGGCCAGCCGTGCTTTTCAAATACCGCCAGGCTCTTCTCAAAATCCCGGCGGACATAGCCGGGCGTTTTGCACCAGGCGTTTTGGTGTTCATAAGAGTGCAGTGCGACCTGGTGCCCCTCTGCGAGCATGCGATCCACCAGAGCGGGATGCCGTTCCGCCCGCGCGGCCACGAGGAAAAAGCAGGCGTGCACGCCGTTTTCACGCAGCAGGTCGAGCAGCCGGCCGGTATAGCGCGGGTCGGGCCCGTCGTCAAACGAAAGGACGATCCGATGGTCTCCCGCAACCGTTTTGACCGGCATGCGGCTGCACCACTTGCACCAGTAGGTCGGGATCACGGCATAGACGGCGTATCCGAGCAGGGCAACGGCGAGGACAAGCAATAGGATCTTCATGACGCGCGCACCTTCTGTTCGCGTATGCAGGAAGTCATTGCGTCTTTCAAAGGGGTGTCGTCCAGCGCGCTTTTTAAAAGCACCATGTTGCGGCGCATGGTACCGATTGCCTTTTCATTGTGCAGCAGGCTGCCGATGTCCTGCGGGATTTCCGGCCCGTCCCGCCAGAAAACACGTCCGATGTTGTGGTTGATGATGAAGTTCGCGTTGCCGATCTCCTGCTGTAAAAACGGGTGGATGACCACAATGGGCCTTGCTGCCTGGATGGCCTCGAACAGCGTGATGCCGCCGGGCTTGGATACAATCAGGTCGCACCACTCCATGTATTTCGCCACCTCGCCGGTAAACCCCACAACCTCGATGTTGTCGTACTGCCCGTGCAGCCGGGAATAGGCCTCGGTGTTGTGGCCGGTGATGATCACGGTTTTCACGCCCGGCAACTGGTCCCGAAGGTCGTAAAACTGCCGCTTGCGCGGCAGAAGGCCCATGCCGCCGCCCATAATCAGCAGGTGCTTTTCTGCGGATTCAGGGCTGCGCGGCGGGATGCATTTAAACCGCTCTTTGACCGGAATCCCATAGATGCAAATGCGCGCCGGTTCGACGCCGCGCGCGGCCAACCGGGATTTGAGGCTCTGGGAGGCCACGAGATAGAGGTCGGTATGCGAGTTGATCCATTCAATATGGGTGCTGATATCCGTAATGCAGGTGATCAGCGGCAGCGTGCTGCCGGTCTGCTCTTTGAATGCCGACAGCAACTGGGAACAAAACGGCAGCGTGGACAGCACCACGGCAGGCCGGGTTTCCCCGAGCAGCTTATACAGCGCTTTCATAAAGTAGTGCAGAAACGGCACGCGGTTTTTCCGGTTGTTCCTGTCGCTGGTTTTGTAGTATAGATTGTAGATGCCACTGCCGCGGTTGACAAGCAGCTTATACGATTTATAGAGTTCCTGGCTGTGGTTTGGCATTGCATATTCAAAAAAGTCCACGACACGGGTGCTGTCGCATCCGTATTTCTCTTTTGCCTCCGCCGCTAGCGTGTTTGCAACCGAGAAATGACCCAGTCCGAACCGGGCTGTCAATATTAAAGCAGTCATTCTGCCCACCTCCGTGTTGTGATTGGAGCAGCCTTAGCAATTGTTTGCAGCCGGGCGGCGGCTTGCTAAGATTGTCCCGGGCCCCAATGTCCTCTGCGCGGCGTCTCCGGTGCCGTGCGGAGGACGGCAATCCGTCACGCGGCGGGTTCCGGGAGCTGCTCGCCGTTTTCCAGCCGTTCCAGCTTGTTTTGCAGGTCGGCGACGCGCTCGTTATAATATTCCACCTTGGCTTGTTTTTTGGCGATTTTATCTTCAAGGGTTTTCACCTGGCTGTTGAGTCCGTCCAGGTCGATGTTGCCCGCGGCGTATTCGGACTTGACGTCTTCCCGCTCGGTTTCAAGTTCTTCGATTTCGTCCCGGGTGGTTTGCAGCGTTTCCTGGCAGGAATAGAGCGCGTCGCGCAGGTATTCAATCTGGTAGCTGTTGTAGTCGTCCTGCGGCAGGTCGGGATTGATATATTCGTCCACATTGGCAAACTTGATATTGTAGCTGAATGTGCAACCGTAGCGGCCGTATCCCGTGGTGATTTCGCTTGTGTCCAGCCGCACATGCTCGGGAATGTATAGGTTGACTTCAATCCAGGATTGCCGGGTGATCCAGTCGCGGATGTTTTCAATGTCCCGCTGTTTGGGGTCCACGTTGATGGTGAGCTTTCCGTTTTGCACATCGGTTGTGACGTTCATCGTTTCTTCCACGATCTTATTATACGTGACCTTGATCTCCTTTTCAGAGGACTGCATGATATTGTAATGGGCATAGCCCTTGAGCGCAACCGTAGTGATATCCTTCCCTTCGAGCAGCACCGGCGGCGCCAGCTTGGTGGTTTTGTAGTGATGCTCGTTGTACATGTCCATGCCCTCGCGGACGCCGAACGGCAGGGAAAAGATCAGGCCCACGATGCCGACGATAGCCATAATGGCGCTGGCGATCATATATCGTTTGAAAAACTGGCTTTTCCATTTGTTATTCTTCATCGTTTTCCACCCCATAGCCGTATTTTTTGAGGCCCTGCTGTGTGATTTTTTTCAGCCGGCGTGCAATCCAGAGCAGAATCATATGGATACCCTTCACCAGCAGCCCGATGATGACCAGCGAGGCGCCCACGACAAATATGCCGCCGAATATGGCGGAAATGGAAAGCGGAGGCGGCGCAAAGCTGAAAAAGCCGCAGGTGAATAAAATCAGGCCCAGCCCGCAGAGCAGTGCAAACCCAACCGAGAAAAGCACCACGCCCAATATAAAGATGGCAAACAACACAAACGGCAACGCGATTAAAAAGCTGAGAATGTTAAAGCCCTTGACGGCTACGTGCGCTTTGACGAGGTTTGGAATCGTGGGTTTTTCCTGGGCAATGCGCACCTTGCTTTCGGCAATGATCTGGTTGGCGACGTCCTTGGGATCGCCAAACTGCAAGGTCAGCTCGTACTCTGTTTTACCCTGTTTTTTGCCCTCTTCAAAATATTCGGCAAAGTCGCGCATAATATCATAAACTTCATCTTTGCTGATTTTGTTGGTTAGGTTTTTTTCAAGCTGCGACAGGTATTCAATCTGCGTCATTGTTCGTCACCCCTTAATATCTCATTGACCATATGTGCAAATTCGGCCCACTCCCGCACCAGTTCGTCCAGATATTGTTTGCCGGCCACTGTCATATGATAGTATTTCCGGGCGGGTCCTTCGGTGCTTTCACGCAGATAGGTTTCAAAGTAATGGTCCTGCGTCAGCCTGCGGAGAATGGGATACACTGTACCCTCGTTGATCGACATGTAAATGGCGATCCGCTGTACAATTTCGTATCCATACATATCCTTGCGGCTGATCAGCGATAGAATGCACATTTCGATGACGCCTTTTCTGAATTGCGTATTCAATTGGTTTCACCTCATAACTTTTGGGGATAGCCATTTTCTTGTTGTGATTTCAATAGTATTATATCACGGTACTATGCGTGACACAATACCTAGCTATAAAAAATATTAGATTAATTTTTGGAATTGCCGCGTCTAAAACTTGTCGAATATGTGAACAAAGGAATTGCGTGTATGGTGTGAGAGCCTTTATAAAAGAATAACATCCAATCGTCTACAAAACATCAACAGAGAAGAAAAAAGGACGTGTTCCAAATTTAGCCTGTGCTATTTGTGCGATCTTACCTGCATGCGTTTCATTATAATAGAAGAAAGACGAAATTGCGCCAGATATGGACACAAACTGTGTGAAAAAGTGCAACGCAAGTGTTGACAAGGGTGTAGGTGTATGGTAATATAGATAAGCACTCGGGGCGGGGCCGGGAAAAACGGCCGGAAACGTCGGAAAAAGCGGAGCCAATGAAAAAAGTAGTTGACAGAGGCTTTGGAGAGTGA
>CATNEU010000040.1 GCA_950097605.1 uncultured Oscillospiraceae bacterium
GGCACGCGCTGGAGCTGTTAAACGCCTTTGGCTTCGGTGTTGGAATCGCCACCAAGAGTGATTTGATCCTGCGGGACATTGATATTCTGCAGGAAATCCGCACCCAGTCCCCTGTAATTGCCAAGCCGACCGTGACCACGCCGCCCGATGCTCTCAGCGCCCAAATCGAACCCGGCGCGCCGGTTTCCTCCAAGCGGCTGCAAACGGTCGCGGCCCTGTCAAACGCCGGGATCTTCGCGGGCATCCTGTTGATGCCCGTGCTGCCGTTTATCGAAGACGACCCAGCGGATCTTCTGCGCCTCGTCGACTTGGCGCACCAGAGCGGCGCGCGGTTTATCTATCCGGGCTTTGGCGTCACGCTGCGGCAGAACCAGCGGCTGTGGTATTACAGCCAGCTCGACGCGCGTTTCCCCGGGCTGAAAGAGAAATACCAGCGCCGCTACGGCGACGCTTACCATTGTACCATCCCCAACGTGCGCCGCGTTTGGGCGGCGTTCACCGCGCGCTGCGACCAATACGGCATCCTGTATAAGATGCAGGACATCGTGCGCGCCTACCAGCTTGGATACGGCGGCGACCAGCTTAATTTCTTTGCATAAAGTTTGATTTGAAAAGAATTGCAAACCCGCTTCTTTTGTGGTATACTGATTTCAGGTTAGCTTGTGCTAACCAATTTACAACCGGCTTCTAACATTGTATACTAAAATAAAAATTTTCCAATTGTGACGATAAAACAGAGGAGGCGATTTGCATGCCCATCGAACAACCTGTTGTGCTGGCGCTGATCGGCACGGGATTTACGTTTTTTGCAACCGCTCTGGGCGCAGCGGTGGTGTATCTGTTCCGCGGCGAAATCAATATGAAGATACAGCGCGTCTTTCTGGGCTTTGCCGCGGGCGTGATGACGGCGGCCTCGGTCTGGTCGCTGCTGATCCCCGCAATCGATATGGCGGAGGAGCAGGGCAAAATCGGCTGGCTGCCCGCCGCGGGCGGGTTTATCCTGGGTTGCGTGTTCCTGCTGGCGCTCGACAACCTGCTGCCCCATCTGCATGCGGGCAGCAGCGCGCCCGAGGGGCTGCCCTCGTCGCTGCGGCGCACCACCATGCTGGTCTTCGCCGTGACGCTGCACAATATTCCCGAGGGACTCGCCGTCGGCCTTGCGTTCGGCATGGCCGCCCAGGGCGACGGCTCACCGGTGACGCTGGCCGCCGCCATCGCGCTCGCGGTCGGCATCGGCCTGCAAAACTTCCCGGAGGGCGCGGCCATCTCGCTGCCGCTGAAAAAAGAGGGGCTTTCCAACACCCGCTCGTTTGCCTATGGCGCGTTATCGGGCGTTGTGGAGCCGATTGCGGGCGTTGCCGGCGTACTGCTGGCCACCGTGGTCGCTCCCATTATGCCTTGGTTTCTCTCGTTCGCGGCGGGCGCGATGATTTATGTCGTGGTTGAAGAGCTGATTCCCGAGGCGCACCTCGGCGAGCACTCCCATTCGGGCACCATCGGCGTCCTGTCCGGATTTCTAATCATGATGGTACTGGACGTGGCTCTTGGATAACCACTTGAAACGCAGAAAAGGGATGCGCATTCGCGCATCCCTTGTTTTGTCTGTCTATCCGGCCCTAACCGGGCAGCTTGCCGCCCTGATACAGCGTCTCATACTGCCGCACCATCTCGCGGACGTCGAACGCAGCGGACAATTCGCGGGACCGGGCGCCAAACGCCTGCCGGGTCTCCGGCGACCGTGCGATCCGGCAGATTCTGTCCGCCAGGGCGCTGCAGTCGCCCACGTCGACCATAAAGGCATTGGCGCCCTCCTCCAAGAGATTGGGAACGCCGCCGGCCCGGGTCGATACAACCGGCAGGCCCGCGGACATTGCCTCCATGACCGACAGAGGCAACCCCTCGTAGTCCGAGGACATCACAAATACGTCGCTCTCATGCAAAAAGCGCTCCACATCGCCGGAAACGCCCGCCAGGACAACGTCATTACCAAGTCCCAGCTCGCGGATCCGCGCTTCGATCTGCGGGCGCAGTTCCCCGTCCCCCACCAGGCACAGCCGGATATTTTGCACCTGCTTCCTGGCCTGGGCAAAGGCGTCCAGCAGCAATCTGTGGTTTTTCTGCTCTGTGAACCGGGCCACATTGATCAACTGCACGCCCTCGTGCGGGATGGGCGCCCCCGCAAAGCGGCGGGTATCCACCCCGTTGTTGATCCGCGGCACCGCCTGCGGAGAAAGCCCATACGCCGCGCAGATGCTGTCTCTGATGATATCGGATATCGCCACCGGCGTGCTCCATCCCCTGTTGTAGGCAAACCGCATGAGTTTTTGATGGCTGCCCGGCAGCTCCTTTGCCGCCACATTGTGGACGGTGTGCAGCCGCACCCCCACACCGCACCGCATCGCCGGCCAGACCGAATAAATGGCAGCGTATAGGTGGCTGTGCACAACGTCTGGTTTTTCCCGGGCATACAGTGTTTTCAGTTTGCGCACCATCGAAAGGTCGAGGCCGGGCTTTTTGTCCAGATAGAGGATCTCCACCCCGTTTTTTTCGCCAAAGTCCCTGTAGATACCGGCGCAATGCTCTTTGGAATAGAGCGAGACAATCTTCACCTCGTACCGGTCTCTGTCAAGATGCTTTGCGATATCCAGAACCAGGCGCTCCGCACCGCCCGCACCGATGTCCGGCAGCACCTGTATTACCTTGCATTTTTTCACGGCTCTTCCTCCTGTCTTCCAGACGGTGCGCACGACTGCTCAAAAAGCGCGAGCAGCTCTTTGGTGTTGCGCAGGTTGTCAAACAACGCAGACACCTTTGCCCGGCCGTTCTCCGCGACCGTTTTGTAAAAATCCGCGTCGTCTTTGAGCCTGCAGATCGCATCCGCGATGGCCTGCGGATTTTTCTGTTCCACCACGCAGCCGCAGCCGTCTCCAATCAGCTCGGCAATGCCGCCCGTATCGGTGGACACAACCGGGATTCCATAGGACATTGCCTCCATCAGGCTGACCGGAATTCCCTCGTGTTCGCTGTCGCTCAGACACACGCTGGGCAGCAGCATCGCGTCGACCTTCCGCTGCCGGTAGAGCGCAAGCAGTTCGCTGTTCGGCAGGTAGCCCGGGGCAGAGAGCATTTCGCCAAGGCCGTACCTCTCGATCAGCGCCAGCATTTCCCGCCTGGTTTCCCCTTCGCCGTAAAACGTGCAGCGCACATCCCGCGCGCCGCGCGCCGCCAGCAGGCGAAACGCCTCCACAACATAGCGGTGCCCCTTGATCTCCACGAAGTTTGCAGGCATGCACAGTGTAAAATGACCGGCATCCCGCTGTGCCGGAACCATCGGCGTATTCTCCGGCAGGTCGATTCCCAGGTAGATTTTCACGACCTTGTCCCTGTCTTCCTCGCAGACGAGGGACCGCACATAGTCCATCCCCGTTTGACTGATGGTGCGCAAAAACCGCGCGGTGCGCGCTTTTTCCCGAATGCCGTTGTTTTCGTATAAATCCCAGCGGTGCCCGGTCATCCCCCAGGGGATTCCGGTTATGGAGGAAGCAATATAGCCCGCGGTCGAGACCGTTGCGAGCCAGTGTGCATGTATAAAAGCAAAGTCCCCGCAGTTCAACAGATATTGGGCGGTTGCCAGCGCCTTTGGGAAAAAGAACAGGTTTTTGACGGCCTTGCGCAGTCCTCCCGCGCGGGTCAGCATCCGCAGACAGGGCTTCAAACAGGCCAGAGGATGCCTGCAAAGCAGCCCGGCGGCCATCCGGTAACAGCGGCCGCTGTGCGCGCCGAGCCGGAACACCGTATACCGGTCGTCCAAACAGGTTCGCTCCGGGCGCAGCGGGATCACAACGACCTCGTGTCCCAGCGCGCGCACCGCGTCGATTTCCCGCAGAACAAAGGTCTCCCCCTTGCCATAGGGGGCCAGCGTGGTCAGATAGCAAATTTTCATGATTCCTCCGCATAGGGCGCATCATAAAAACGCGCCGGTCTTACAGCCGCTGCGCGCCGCGTCATACCTCCTCCGGCTGCTGCGGCGCGGGCAATGCGTTCTCCTTCTTGTTTCGGAACAGCAGAAAGCTCTGCTCCGGTCCGGAAAGACAATAGGCCACCAGCGGCATGGCCACCGAGTAGCTTAAAATCGGAAGCGATAGGCAGGCAATGCCCAGGCTGGTGATCACAAGCATCCGGCCGTAATCCCTCTTGATGAAAAAACCAATAAACATCCATCCATATACCGCGGCATACATCAGCGCCGCCAGAACGCCTCCGTCGTGCAGTGTAATCACATACTGGGAATCTCCCAGGAACTCTCCCTGCACCTGCGCGGGCCCCACACCGATCACCGGGTGGCGCTCGATCAGCGTGGCGGCCTCCGCAACAATTCCCGAAGGGGTTTCTTCTTTAATGGGGTCTTTATCGTTGTTGTCTTTGTCCTTATCGGCCGGCTTTTCGGGATGCGGTATGATGTTTTCATACCGGCCCGCAAGCGAACGTACCGGGTCAATAATAAATCCATAATAATACTTCACCTGTTCGCCCCGTCCAATTCCATAGCCAATTGCCGCAACCGCGATACAGACCGCCACGGTCCCGGCAAAGAATTTGCCGATGGTTTTGAGCTGCGAACCAAGCCGCGCTTTCCGGAACCAAATCAGAACAGCCGCAAGCAGCAAAAGCAACAGGATGAATATACCGATCATCACGGTTTTGCTGAAAGCAAAAAAGCCGGCGGCCAGGCTCACGCAAAAAAGCCCAATCGCTTTCCAGGACGCCTTTTTCCGATGCACGGTATACCCCATGATGATACCGCAGAAGGCCAGAGATATAGCGGCCAGGATAATCGGCGTATAGGAGGCGCCGAACGCCCTGTAAAAATGCCCCGCCCGCTGCATAGCGTTGATCGGCGCGTTTTTGCCCGCATGCGCATACAACTGCCGGATCATCGGCAGGCTGATATCATACGCCGCAAATTGCAAGATGACAAAGACCACATTGACCGCAAGGACAATCAAAATACTCTTTAAGACAATGCGATACAGCGGAACTTTCCCACGCGCCTCATCAAACAGCAGGCTCAACGCCACAGAACCCAAAAAGAACTGACCCATTCCTACAAAGTGGTTGAGGTCGCCGAGTTTCGGTTCACCGTTGACCATCCAGCCCAAAAACACAAAGGCAATCGCCGCGGTCATTCCCACGGCATAGATAACGTGTCCCGTCCGCAGCCGCACCCGCTTATTAACGAGCGCATACAGCGCCAACACAAACAAAAGCGCCGTCACAAAGTATCCCGAGTTGAAGCCGGTGCTCCCAATCATAAAAGCCGGCAGGCAAAAATAACTCACAGACGCCGCAATCGTAGCATATTCCAGCTTTCCCTTCACATAGAGTATGCATATCGCCGCCAGTGCACATAAAATGATGCCGTCATTTATCATCCACATACGCTTTTCCCCTTTACCGCTCATTTATTTCGCTGCGCGCCGCCCACGTGCAGGCTCTGCCCATGCTATCCTTAGTATGGGCATTTTATAGATGGAATCCACAAATTGTTTGTATGGTTTCCCCGGTCATGCATGCTTTGCAATTGTGATCGCGGTCACAGAATAGTCCATATTCATCCAGCCGGCCTTGGTAATACTGGTCAAAATACTGGGATGCAAAACCGCAATTTCATGTTCAACTATATCATTTTTGACGTAGTTTTGCAATTCTCAGAGGATTTTGTTCAAAAGTTTACCACTTTTTCATAAAAACACACTGAATCGGTTTCTATAGACGTGTTAATTTTATGGAATCCGCAACAACGACCCCTATACGAGTTGGAGCGTGCAACATGAATCAATCCCTAATGAAAAATGCCTTTCTGAAAATCTGTCTGACCGTGTGCAGCCTGCTGATCCCACTGCTGATCGGTCCCTATCTTGCCCGCGTGTTCGACCCCGAGCTCTACGGCGACTACAACCGTGCGCTCGCACAGCTCTCGGCCGTTATGCCGATCGCCTCGTTCGGCATCTATACCTATGGCGTACGGATGGTCAGCCGGGTCCGGGACCGGCCCCGGCAGGCCGCGGGCTTGTTTACGAGGCTGTTTCGCATCGGCGTCTTCACCAATCTCGCGGGCTTTGGGCTGTTTTTAATGTACGCCCTCTGTTTTGCCGGAAGCGGCAGCTTCGCCCTCTACTTTGCACTGTCCCTGCAAATCCTCGACAACATCTTCGTCTCCGAGTGGATGAACGAGGCCTATGAAAGCTATGTCTTTATCACCGTCAAAACCATTCTGGTGCGGCTGCTCTACGCCGCGCTCGTCCTGCTGCTCGTCAAACAGCCCGACGACGTGGTATTGTATGCGCTGCTGGTGGCGTTTGCGTCGTTTCTCAACAACTTCTCCAGTTTCCTGGCGGCCTGGGTGCAATGCCGGAAAGCGAAACGCCTACCGGACGCCGGCGCGCCCCCCCAGCCGGCCAAAGCCATGTGGAAATCACTGCTGCTGCTCACGCTGATCACCAATGCGGGCATCCTGTTCACCCAGCTTGACAAGCTGTTTCTCTCCCATTTTTGCGAGAGTGTGCAGTCCACCTACTACGCAATGCCCCAAAGTATCGTGATTACGATACTGAACATTGCAAATTCCATTGTGCTCGTCGCGGTACCGCGGCTTTCCTATCTGCTCAGCCGCGGGAAGACAGCAGACTACCGTTTGCTGCTATCCAAAACCGCACAGACCTTCTGTATGGCCGTGTTTCCCATCGGAATCGGCGTCGCCGTAACGGCCCGGTTTATCATGGTGCTCTATGGCGGCGCCGAATACGCCGCAGCGGCGCCCACACTGTTTCTGTTCGGCCTGCGCGCCATCCTGCAATGCTTCACAATCATCATGGTCAACCAGATTATCTATCTGCATGGGCGGGAACGAACGCTGGTGCGCTGCATGCTGGTCTGCGGCCTTGCCAATCTCGGCGCAAACTGCCTGCTCGCCTGGCTGGACCGGGTAACACCCGAAACCCTCTTGTTTACAACCATGCTTTCGGAATGCCTGTTGGTGTTGCTGGAACGCTGCCTGGTCTGGCGCATCGACCCGAAAATCAGGCTGTTTTTGCCGCGCACCCTCAAATATCTGCTGGCGGCGCTGCTCTTTTTTCCAGTCTCCGCGGGGATTCATGCGCTCGACCTCGGTTTCTATCAAAGCGGCGCGCTTACGGTGGCGGCCTGCGCCGTGCTGTATACCGGCCTGCTGTTCGCCACGCGCGACCGTCTTCTGCTGGGCTATCTGCGTGATTTTCGATTCCGCATGGCATGCCGCCTGCACCGTTGAGACCCGATTTCACGCCGCCCCCATTCCTATCCGCAAAAAGCGCGTGCAGCCAGGCTGCACGCGCTTTTCTGTGCGTCGGGGCAGCGCCCCGCCTATTTGCTGTTTTCCAAAAGCTGCATTTTGATATTCCAGAGTTTTTTGGACAGGTCCACATAATAGGCATGCGGGTTTTCAAACCGCTTGACTTCGTCCCAGAGCGTTTCCACCTGATCGCGGCAGTAGGCGCGCACCGTCTCAATCGGCGGCGTATCATACACCCGTTTCCCGCCCAGAAACACCGGTATCAAAAGCTCGCGGGCCGTGAAATTGGTGAGCATTTTTTTCTTCCAGGTGGCCTCGGGGCTGAAGATCTCCAACGGCTGCGAGTCGTCCACCCGCTCGTCGTATACGCACATCAGGTCGGCCGCTGCTTTGCCAGAGTCGTTCTCATACAGCCGGTATACTTTCTTAAAGTGCGGGTTGGTGATTTTGGAGGTATTCTCGCTGACTTTGATCTTGGGCAGGATATGCCCCTCCGCGTCCTCGACCGCCGCCAGCTTATACACGCCGCCGAACACCGGCTCGCTCTTGGAGGTGATCAGCCTTTCCCCGACCCCGAACGAGTCGATGCATGCGCCCTGCTGAATCAGGTCGCGGATGATGTATTCATCCAGCGAGTTGGAGGCGACGATTTTGCACTGCGGGAACCCCGCCTCGTCGAGCATCCTGCGCGCCTTCTTGGACAGGTAGGTCATATCGCCCGAATCCAGACGGATCGCACAGTTTTGAATCCCCTTGGGCCGCAGCACCTCGCGGAATGCGCGGATGGCGTTCGGCACGCCGCTTTTCAGCACGTTATAGGTGTCCACCAGCAGCGTGACGTTTTCGGGATAGAGCGCGCAATAGGTTTTAAACGCCGTATACTCATCGTCGAACATCTGGATCCAGGAGTGCGCCATCGTGCCGCCGGCCGGCACGCCGTATTCCTTATCGGAGAGCACGCAGGCCGTGCCCGCGCAGCCTGCAATATAGGCGGCACGAGCGCCCAGCACCGCGCCGTCCACGCCCTGCGCGCGGCGCGAGCCGAACTCCGTGACGGTGCGGCCCTGCGCGGCGCGCACAATGCGGTTTGCCTTGGTTGCAATCAACGACTGGTGGTTGAGCGACAGCAGCAGAAAGGTCTCGATCAGCTGCGCCTCCGCCGCGGGCGCGCGCACCGTCAGGATGGGTTCCCCGGGGAATACCGGCGTTCCCTCCGGAACGGCATAGAGGTCTCCTGTGAACCGGAAGCCCGCAAGGTATTGCAGGAACGTTTCGGAAAATACCTTTTTATCGCGCAGAAACGCGATGTCCTCCGGTGAAAAGTGCAGCCCCTCTATATACTCTATGACCTGTTCAAGCCCTGCGGCGATTGCAAAGCCGCCGCCGTCCGGCACCCGGCGGAAAAACACGTCGAAGTAGGTGATCCGATTGGCGAGGCCGCATTCTAAGTAGCCGTTGCCCATCGTCAGTTCATAATAATCGCAGAGCAGCGTGTAGTTGCGCTCCCTTTGCTGTGTGCTATCCATTTGTTTCACCCTTCTCTCTTGTGCA
>CATNEU010000041.1 GCA_950097605.1 uncultured Oscillospiraceae bacterium
CGACGGGCCCATCCTTTTTCGTGAAGAAAAAGGATGCAAAAATTCAGTTAAGGGGTGCCGCTTACTTCCTCCAATTGACGTAACGCCGTATTCGGATGAGCAAAGGGCAACAGAACAGAGGTCGCAGGAAGTGCGATGTTGGGTCGGAAGACGCGCCCCTTAACAATCCCCAGCCGTACCCAAGCGGGGGGTACTTTGAAATGAGTTCTCTGCAAGGGAGGGGCTGATTTTTGCATTTCCCCTCTTTTGTATGGAGCCTATTTCTATCGGTTTAACTTCCCTTCTGGAACAGGGATCGTTAAGGGGGCAGGCCCGCGACCCAGTACAAACATTCCGCGACCGTTGCGCCCTCGCCCTTTGCCGCGCTGTGTACGGCGTGCATTCAAATGGAGCGGAGCCGTTAGCCCTCTTGACTGAGTTTTTGCATCCTTTTTTCTCACAAAAAAGGATGGGCCGGTCGCGGCCTGAGCGACAAATGAAAAGATAGATATATCTATAGGTTAAGGAAAATAAAGCAAAAAGGATGGGCCCTAACTACCTGTCAACTGTTATCCAACATTTATAAGGATAAATGTTGGATAACAGTTGACAGCAAACAAGATCATGTGATACTATAGTAGCATGTTAGCGAACTAAAGCGATAGCAGATAAAACAAAGAAACCAGGGGATGATTGTTTGAAACGATATGACAGAATCACGCCGGAGGGCACCCGCGACCGGTTGTTTGAGGAGTGCTACGCCGCGCGCAGGGCGGAGGAGCAGTTGCGCCAGGTGTTTATGAACCGCGGCTACGAGGAGGTGTTCACCCCGACGCTCGAATTCTACGATGTGTTCGCCAAAAACTCCAGCTATTTCCCGCAGGAGACCATGTATAAGCTATCGGACGGAAACGGCCGCCTGCTGGTGCTGCGGCCCGACGCGACCACGCCGATTGCGCGCCTGGTGGCGACCCGCCTGCAGGACGAACCACTGCCGATCCGCCTGTGCTACCACCGCAGCGTGTTCCGCGCCGACAAGGTGATGTCCGGCCGCAGCGACGAGCTGATCCAGAGCGGCGTCGAGCTGATCGGCGCGCCGTCCGTCCGGGCGGACATCGAGGTGATGGCCACGGCGGTCGAGGCGCTCGCCAAATGCGGCATCACGAATTTTCGGTTTGAAATTGGGCATGTCGGCTTTTTCAACCATTTGATCTCCAAAATACAGGCGGACGACGCTGTGAAAGAGGACATCCGCACCTACATAGAGTCTAAAAACTACGCCGCGCTGGGCGATTTGCTGGATACCGTCGGCCCGTCGGACGCGGCGCGCGCGCTGCGGCTGCTGCCCCGGTTGTTCGGCGGGGCGGGCGTAATCGACGAGGCCGCCAAGCTGTTCGACGACGAGGAGACCGCCGGTATCCTCGCAACGCTAAACGAGGTATACGGCCAGCTCTCCCAGATGGGATATGGCGGCAACATCATTCTGGATCTTGGTCTCGTCAATAAAAACGAGTATTACACCGGCATCGTGTTCCGCGGCTATATCGAAGGCTCGGGCGACGCGGTGCTCTCCGGCGGACGATACGACACGCTGCTCGGGGAGTTCGGCGCGCCGGCCCCGGCGGTTGGCTTCGGTGTGAACACCGACGCGGTCGCCCAGAGCATTTTAAACACGGGCGCCGTCCGCCGCAATATACCGGATATCCTCGTATTTGCACTTGACGGCTATGAGATGAAGGCGTTTAACCACAGCCAGCAGTTGATCGAGCAGGGAAACGTTGTGGAGAGCTATCCGCTGGACGGGCGCGAAAACGCGCTGCTCTATGCCAAACGGCGGGGCATCCGCCGGCTGGACGTGGTCGGCCCGACCACCGAGCTGATCGACGTGTCGGACTTTGACGGAAGGGGGGCGGCAAAATGAACAGACCGCTTCGCATCGCGCTGACCAAAGGCAGATTGGAAAAGGACACCGTTGCGCTGTTTCAGCGCATCGGCTTCGACTGTTCCCAGCTCATCGACAAAGGCAGGCGGCTGATCCTCGAAATCCCGGATGCGGACCTCGAGGTGGTATTGGCAAAGGCCGCCGACGTCATTACCTACATCGAAAACGGCGTCTGCGATATCGGCGTCGTCGGCAAAGATACGATTATAGAGCAGGGCAAAACGTTTTATGAGGTCATGGACCTGGGCTTCGGCCGCTGCCGGTTTGCGCTGGCCGGGCCGAAGGGACAGACGTTTTATAAAGGCTACAACGTCAAACGCATCGCCACCAAGTATCCGAACGTGGCGCGCGGCTTTTTCGAGAGCAAGGGCATGGACGTGGACATTGTGAAAATCGAAGGCTCGGTGGAGCTGGCGCCGCTCATCGGCCTGGCGGACGCGATTGTGGATATCGTGGAAACCGGCGGCACGCTCCGGGAAAACGGGCTGGAGATCTATGACGAGATTGTGCCGATTTCGGCGCGGGTGATTGTGAACATTGCAAGCATGAAGATGAAAAAGGAGCGCATCGAGGCGCTGCTTGGAAAAATAGAGGCGGCAAAGGCGCAGAAAGGGGCAGAACAATGATTAGTGTGGTACAGGCGAACGGAACGGATGAGCTTGCGCTGTTGCAGCAGCTCCGCCAGCGCGCGCAGGAGGTGGACCAGCAGGTTACGGCAAGCGTCTGCGAGATTTTGAATACGGTGCAGGCCGAGGGGGATAAAGCGCTGTTTACCTATGGCGAGCGGTTCGACGGCTTTGCGGCCGACAGCCTGGAGGTCTCGCGCGAGGAAATCAACGAGGCGCTGACACGCGCGGACCCCGACTTTGTGTCCGCGCTGCTCAATGCGCAGGAAAATATAGCGGCGTTTCACGAGCGCCAGAAGCAGCAGAGCTTTATTGACGCCAAGGAAAACGGCGTGATTCTCGGCCAGCGCGTGCGTGGGCTGTCCCGCGTGGGCGTGTATGTGCCGGGCGGCACGGCGGCCTATCCGTCGTCGGTGCTGATGAACGTGGTGCCCGCGAAGATAGCGGGCGTGGGCGAGATCATCATGGTCACGCCGCCGGGCAAGGACGGACGCGCCAACCCGGATATTCTGACCGCCGCGGCGATAGCGGGCGTCGACCGGGTGTTTCTCGTCGGCGGCGCGCAGGCCGTCGCGGCGCTGGCCTATGGCACCGAGAGCGTGCCCAAGGTGGATAAAATCGTAGGCCCGGGCAACATCTATGTCGCGACCGCGAAAAAGCTGCTCTACGGCGTGGTGGATATCGACATGATTGCCGGTCCCAGCGAAATTCTGATTATGGCGGACGAATCGGCGGACCCCAGATATCTCGCGGCGGACCTCATGAGCCAGGCGGAGCACGACCGTCTTGCCTCCTCGATCCTGCTGACGACCAGTATGGAGCTTGCCGGACAGACCGTCAGGGAGCTGGAGCGCCAGATGCAAACGCTTTCCCGCCGGGAGATCATTGCGCAGTCGCTTGCCAACTATGGCGCGATCATTGTCTGTCCGACGCTGGATAAGATGGTGGAGCTTGCCAACGCGCTGGCCCCCGAGCACCTGGAGGTCATGGTGGAGGACCCGATGCGCCTGGTCGGACGGCTGGACAACGCGGGTTCGGTATTCCTGGGCAAATTCTCTCCGGAACCGCTGGGGGACTACTATGCAGGCCCCAACCATGTGCTGCCGACCTCGGGCACCGCAAGGTTTTTCTCGCCGCTTTCGGTGGACAGCTTTGTCAAGCGCAGCAGCTTTATTTACTACACCGAGGACGCGCTCGCGCAAGCGAAAGACGACATTGTGCTGATTGCCGAGAAGGAGGGGCTGACCGCCCACGCCAATTCGATCCAGGTGCGGTTTGCATAAAAGGGGTATGCCCCTTTTTGATCCTCTGTTTATATAGGTTGTCTTAGTTCTTTTAGGATATGGATTCATCTATCTTTTTTTGACGTCGCGCAGGCCGCGACAGGGGAGTATTCTTTTTTGGTTTGTTCTTCTTAACCTATAAATTTATCTAGCCTTTCGTTCGTCGCTCAGGCCGCGACCGGCCCATCCTTTTTGGCGCAGCCCAAAAAGGATGCAAAAAGGCTGGCCAAGGGGGCTAACGGACTCCTCCAATTGACTCTGCGCCGTTTATAGAATGGCAAAGGACGACGGCACAGTGGTCGCAGGAGGCTCTGTGAGGGTCGGAGCCCTGCCCCCTTCGCGAACCCCGTTCCGGGACGGAAGCTAAACTGATGGAAAAAGGCTTGCTGCAAAAGAGGGGAACAAACCAATTGTCCCCTCCCGTGCAGAAGACTTTCTGAAAGTATCCCCACTTGGGTACGGCTGGGGGATTGTTAAGGGGCGCGTCTTCCGACCCATCGTCGCACTTTTTGCGACCGCTGTTTCGTCGCCCTTTGCCTATCCGAATACGGCATGTAGTCAAATGGAGGAAGGTAGCGGCACCCCTTAACCAGATTTTTGCATCCTTTTTGTCTGCCAAAAAGGATGGGCCGGTCGCGGCCCGAGCGACAAACCAAAGATTAGATGGTATACCGGTTAAAAAGAACAAAATAAAAAGTTTTTATACCCATATGAAAACAGTGGTTCAAAAATAAAAAAACAAAAGCTGGATGCTTTTTTGAAAAAAAGCATCCAGCTCAAAAACCATGGGAGGGACTTCATTTGTCCTATTGCATCAACGATAAATTAAGGAAACTCACCCCATATGCGCCGCTGACCGGGGAATACCCCGTGCGCCTCGACGCGAACGAGTCCTACTTCCCGATGGGCGAGCGCATGTCCGGAAAGATAGCGGAAGCCGTCAAAAAGGTGGACTTCAACCGCTATCCCGACCCCTATGCCAAGGAGACCTGTGCGCTATTTGCCAAGTATTACGGCATATCGCCTGAAACGGTCACGGCGGGCAACGGTTCGGACGAGCTGATCGGCGTTTTCGCCAACGCCTTTCTTGAAAAAGGCGACCGGCTGGTCGTCACCGAGCCGGACTTCTCGATGTACGCGTTCTATGCCTATTTGAATGAAGTGGAGTGCATTGCGGTCCCGAAGGACGACGGTATGCGCGTGGATGTCGCCGCGGTGCTGGAGGCTGTGCGGCAGTCCGGCGCCAAGGCCGTCATGCTCTCCAATCCCTGCAACCCCACTTCGCTGGGGCTATGCAGAGAGGAGGTGCGCCGTCTTGTAGAAGGAACCGACGCGCTGGTGATCCTGGACGAAGCGTATATGGACTTCTGGGACCAGAGCTTTTTGGCCGGGGCCGCGGACTATGACAACCTCGTGGTGCTCAAAACCTGCTCCAAGGCGTTTGGCATGGCCGCGCTGCGGCTGGGCTTTGCGGTGGCTGGCGAGCGGATCACCACAGCGCTGCGCGCGGCGAAATCGCCGTATAACGTAAACGCCGTCACACAGGCCGCGGCAAAGGCCGTTCTCTCCGATCCGGCGTTTTTAAAAAGCCGCGCGGAAAAGCTCGTCAACGCGCGCCGTTTTTTGGAGGAGGAGCTGCGCGAGCTGGCAAAGAAAACCGACCAAATCACACGGATTTATGCATCCTGCACCAATTTTGTGTTCTTTTCTTCGCCCAAAGCGGAGGACATTTATACAGAGCTGCTCGAATGCGGCATTGCAGTGCGCAAAATGGGGGGGCATATCCGTGTAACGGCGGGCGGCATGGATGAAAACCGGGCGTTTTTAAGCAACCTACAGCATATTTTGACGGGCGAAGAGCCTGCCCGATGAGCGGCATGGCGGCCAAGGAGAACCAGAGCGGCGCTTGTTCGCTTGTGGTAGAGGATAAAAGACAGGAGGGCATGCCGATGAGACAGGCGGCTATTGCACGAAAGACACTGGAAACCGATATCCGGTGCCGGCTCACGCTCGAGGGCGGCGACCGGCGGATTGCAACCGGTATCGGCTTTTTCGACCATATGCTCACGGCGTTTGCGGTGCACGGCGGGTTTGGCCTCGACCTGCAAGCGGACGGGGATCTGCAGGTGGATTGCCACCACACAATTGAGGACACGGGTATCGTGTTGGGCCGGGCGTTTGCGCAGGCGTTGGGGGACAAGAGCGGTATCGAGCGCTATGCGACCTTCACCGTTCCGATGGATGAGTCGCTGGCGGCGGCCAGCGTGGATATCAGCGGCCGGCCGTTTCTGGTTTTCCATGCGTCGTTTGATACCCCGTCGGTCGGCGGCTTCGACTGCGCGATGACCGAGGAGTTTTTCCGGGCGTTTGCGTTTGCGGCGGGGATTACGCTGCATGTGAACCTGGCCTATGGCCGCAACGACCACCATAAGATCGAGGCGATTTTCAAAGCCGCCGCGCACGCGATGCGGCTGGCGGTCCGGCGGCGCGGCGACAATACGGCCCTTTCCACCAAAGGAAGCTTGTGAGGTGAAACGACAAGATGATAGCAGTGATCGACTATGACGCAGGCAACCTGTTCAGCGTGAAAAACGCGCTGGACTATCTGGAGCTGCCCTCGGTGCTCACCTCCGACCCCGCCGAGATCGAGCGGGCGGACGCGGTGATCCTGCCGGGCGTGGGCGCGTTTGGCGACGCGATGGACAAACTGAACCGCCGCGGCCTGACCCGGCTGCTGCGCGAGCAGGCAGGCAAAAAACCGCTGCTGGGCATCTGCCTGGGTATGCAGGTGCTGTTTGAAAAGGGCTTTGAGTTCGGAGAGCACGAGGGCCTTGGACTGCTGCCCGGCAGTGTGGAGCGCATGGCGCCGGACGGGCTGAAAATTCCGCACATGGGCTGGAACAG
The DNA here is from genome assembly GCA_950097605.1 of uncultured Oscillospiraceae bacterium. Lineage (GTDB taxonomy): Bacteria > Bacillota > Clostridia > Oscillospirales > Ruminococcaceae > CATNEU01. The sequence continues at coordinate 6,735 of CATNEU010000041.1, forward strand.
CCTGCGGTTTCACAATCCGTCGCCGCTGCTCGCGGGCGTGCCGGAGGGCAGCTATGTCTATTTTGTGCACTCGTTCGCGGCGCGCACCGACGCGGAAAACCTCTGCGCGGTCGCGGATTACGGCATGGAGGTGCCCGCACTGGTAGCGAAGGGGCTGGTGTTCGGCGCGCAGTTCCATCCGGAAAAGAGTGCCGACGTAGGGCTTGCGATTCTCAGAAACTTTGGAGGGCTGGCAACATGATTATTTTTCCCGCGATTGACATACACGAGGGCGCCTGCGTGCGGTTGTATAAGGGCGACTTTGCGACCGCCCAGCGCGTGGCGGAGGATCCACTGAAAACCGCGTGTGCTTTCCGGCAGGCCGGTGCGGAGTGGATTCACATGGTGGACTTGGATGGCGCGAAGACCGGCACGCCGCAAAACCGCGCGATATTTTTGCAGGTGGCGCGCGACAGCGGACTGAAGGTCGAACTGGGCGGCGGTATCCGCGATCTGCGCACGGCGGAGGACTACCTCGCAAACGGCGTGGAACGGGTGATTCTGGGCTCGGCGGCGGTCAAGGACCCGGCATTTGTCCGGCAGGCTGTAAAGGAATTCGGTGAACATGTCGCGGTCGGCATCGACGCGAAAAACGGCAGGGTATCGGCCGAGGGCTGGCTGGACGACAGCAGCAACATCGGCTATGTTGAGCTTGCGAAACGCATGGAGGACATCGGCGTGCAGGTGATTATCTTCACCGATATTTCCAAGGACGGCACATTGGCCGGGCCGAACCTCGCGCAACTGCGGGCAATTGACGAAGCCGTTTCCTGCAAGATCGTTGCCAGCGGCGGCATCAAGTCCATTCAGGACATCGAGGCGCTGGTAGCGATGGGGCTGTATGGCGCGATTTGCGGCAAGTCGCTGTATCAGGGAACGCTCGATCTCGCGACGGCGATTGAGTGCGCCAGATAACGTGCAGCGAGGCCCACAGAGAGAAGGAGAGGTAGCATGCTTGCAAAGAGGATTATCCCCTGCCTGGACGTGGACAACGGCCGCGTGGTGAAGGGAATCAATTTTGTGGATATCAAGGACGTTGGGGACCCGGTGGCCTGCGCGATTGCCTACGACCGGCAGGGCGCGGATGAAATCGTTTTTCTGGATATCACAGCGACCCATGAGGGTCGCGCGACGATGGCCGACGTGGTGCGCCGCACGGCGCGGAACGTGTTTGTACCGCTCACGGTCGGCGGCGGCATCCGCGCGCTGGAGGATTTCAGAGAAATCCTACGCGCTGGGGCCGACAAGGTCAGCGTGAATTCGGCGGCGGTGCGCGATCCCGCGCTGGTCGAGCGCGCGGCGGACAAGTTCGGCAGCCAGTGCGTTGTAGTTGCCATCGACGCGCGCCGGAAAGGGGACGGCTACACCGTCGTCATCAACGGCGGGCGGATCGACACCGGCATCGACGCGGTGGCCTGGGCAAAGGAGGTCGAGCGGCGCGGCGCCGGTGAAATCCTGCTGACCTCGATGGACGCGGACGGCACCAAAAACGGCTTTGACATCGAGCTGACCAACGCCGTGGCGGGCGCGCTCGGCATCCCGGTGATTGCCTCGGGCGGCTGCGGCAAGCTGGCGCACTTTTCCGAGGTGTTTGAACGATCTTGTGCGGATGCAGCGCTCGCCGCTTCGCTGTTTCACTATAAAGAACTGACAATTGGGCAGGTCAAAGCGCACCTGCTTGCGCACGGCATACCGGCCAGAAGCTGAAAAGAGGAGAAATGCAATGGAACGCTATGTACTGGACAACCTGTTTGTCAAAGCCCCGCTGATTCCCGCGATTGTGCAGCAGACGGGCACCGGCGAGGTGCTGATGCTGGCCTATATGAACCGCGAAAGCCTGGAAAAAACGCTGGAAACAGGATATACCTGGTTTTTCAGCCGTTCCCGCGGCAAGCTCTGGAACAAGGGCGAAACGTCGGGGCACCGGCAGCGGGTGGTTTCGATCCAGGCCGACTGCGACGAGGATACGCTGCTCGTCGAGGTGGAGCAGACAGGTCCCGCC
>CATNEU010000042.1 GCA_950097605.1 uncultured Oscillospiraceae bacterium
CGAAAAGAAAGGCAAGACCCGAAAATCTCACCTCTCCAATTGTGCGGGACCTTTTCCCACGGTGCGTGTCCCATGCCCCGCTCCCATTGACAGACGCCGCTGCAGATACTGTTTGCAGGCCGTCTCCAGACCTGTCTTCCGCCCACACAGGACACACCTATACGCGGCCAAACCGCCGTTTTCCAATCTGGTTTCCATGCTTTTTATGCGGAGCTCTCACGCCTCCTGCTTTTGGTACTTTCTCTTGGTGGCAAGCCCGCCGCGGATATGGCGCTCCGACTTGTTGAATTCCAGTACATCCTTCACCTGTAAATATAGCTGCGGATTGAGCTTGCGAAGCCGCTCCGCCACGTCTTTATGTACTGTGCTCTTGCTGATGCCAAACTCTTTGGCAACCGCTCTCACCGTGGACTTATGCTCCACAATATATTGTCCGAGCAAAACGCTTCGATCTTCCACGTTCCCTTTCAACTTGCAACACCCTTTCATCCGAAGATTGCTTAACCCATATATATGCAACCTTTCGTCCGCTTATGTGAAAGGATCCAAGTTGGCGGCGCACAAGCGCCCAACCGGGCGGATTGGCTGCCTCTGACAGCTCCAGGTGCCGGAACCAGCGCAAAAAACCGGCGCACCCCAATGATGCGCCGGCCTGTTAAACGCCGCTTTGTGTTAGGAAGCCCGCCGGTGCCGGCAGGCGTGCCTACAGAGCCTGCACAGCCGCCCGCAGCGCACTGCAAACCCTATCAATTTCCTCTTCGCGCAAATAGGGGTGCATGGGAAGAGACAGCACCCGCGCGCAGAGCGCCTCCGTCACGGGGAAGCGGTCCGCTTCGTGGTCCGGAAGCGCCGCAAACGCGCCCTGCCGGTGCATCGGCTTGGGATAGTAGATCATCGTTGGAATTCCCCGCTCCCGGAGCGCCGCCTGTACAGCCTCCCGCTGCTCTGCGCTTTGCAGCACAATGGTATACTGTGCCCAACTGGACCGGTACCCATCGCGTACAGCCGGCGTCTTCACGATGTCTGCAAGCTTTTTTGTATACAGCGCCGCCGCCTCGTTCACGCGGTCCAGCTCATAGCGTGTAAACGCATGGAGCTTGGGCAGCAGCACCGCCGCCTGCAAGGTATCCAGCCGGGAGTTCATCCCAATGCGCACGTTGTCGTATTTATACGCGCCCTTGCCGTGCACCCGCACCGAGCGCAGCCGGGCAGCCAGCTCGTCGTCGTCTGTGAAGACCGCGCCGCCGTCCCCATAGCAGCCGAGCGGCTTGGCTGGGAAAAACGAGGTGGTTGCCGCATGTCCAAAGCTGCAGGCGCGCCGTCCGCCGATCCGGCCGCCAAAGCCCTGTGCGCCGTCCTCGAGCAACAGCAGCCCATAGCGTTCCGCCAGTCTCTCGAGCGCCTCGTAATCCGCGGGCTGTCCAAAGAGGTCCACTGCGACAATCGCGCGGGGCTTCCGTGTTCCTTCCTCGCGCACCCGAAGAATTTCCCGCTCGAGCTTACCTGCATCCAGATTAAAGGTATCCGGGTCCACATCCACAAATACCGGCTGGGCCCCCGCAAAGGAAACCACCTCGCCCGAAGCAAAAAAGGTAAAATCCGGCACGAAAACAGCGTCGCCCGGCCCGATTCCCCAGCACATCAGCACCATGGTCAGCGCATCGGTGCCGTTCGCACAGCTAATGCAATGCTTCACACCCACATACGCAGCCAGCTCCTGCTCGAGCTGTTTCACCTGCGGTCCCATAATATAGGCGCCGTCCCGCACGGCTGCCAGCAGCGCCTGGTCGATCTCCTGCTGCAATGCCTGATACTGCGCCTTCAAATCCCTGAATTCCATATGGCTAGTCCCCTTCCGTCAATTGGGCGGCCCCGCAGGGCCGCCCAATTGCAGCGATGTATACGGTGCTTTGCTTATAGCAGCACGATGTTCTCCCTGTTTTTCACCTGCTTCAGCGCGTTTTTGGTGTCGAACACCCAGCGCGCGTTGGCCGCGATAGACGCATAATCGAGCGTGGTGTGCGAAGCGGTCACGACCACAAGGTCATAAGAGGCGATCGTTTGCGCATCTATTTTTGGAAGGCCGTGATGCACCGTACCCTTATATTTATAGGAGGGAATGAACGGATCATAGAAGTCTATTTCGCTGCCGGCCTTTTCAAAGTTCTCAATGACCTTGAGCGCCGGGCTCTCGCGGTAATCGTCGATATCCTGCTTATAGGCGACGCCCAACGCCAGCACCTTTGCGCCGTTTAACGCCTTTTTGTCCCGGTTCAGGATTTTAGCGGCGCGGTCCACGCAGTATTCCGGCATGCGGTCGTTAATCATCATCGAGCTTTCAATCATTGAGGTGTGGAACCCATATTCCCGTGCTTTCCACGAGAGGTAATACGGGTCGAGCGGGATGCAGTGGCCGCCCAGCCCCGGCCCCGGATAAAACGCCTGGAACCCATAGGGCTTGGTTTTTGCAGCGTCGACCACCTCCCAGATGTTGATGCCCATGCGCTCGCAGAGCATCGCAAGCTCGTTGACAAGGCCGATGTTGATGTTGCGGTAGGTGTTTTCCAGAATTTTTTCCATCTCTGCAATCGCAGGGGAAGAGACCTCATATACGTCGCCGTCGAGGACCGCGCGGTACATGGCCGAAATCACCTCGGTGGCATCCCTGCCGATCGCGCCGACCACCTTGGGCGTGTTCTTGGTATGATACACCGCGTTGCCCGGGTCCACACGCTCCGGCGAAAATCCCAAATAAAAATCCCTTCCGCAAATAAGGCCCGAGCCCTCTTCCAGAATCGGCTTGATCAGCTCCTCGGTCGTCCCCGGATAGGTGGTGGATTCCAGCACCACCATCGTGCCCTTCTTGAGGTGCTTGGCAACCTCCTTTGCGCTGTCGCGCACATAGCTGATGTCCGGCTGCTGATAGGCGTCGAGCGGCGTTGGCACACAGATCGCAACAAAGTCCACTTCGCCGACAAAGCTGAAGTCCGTCGTGGCGGAGAGCATGCCTTCCTCCACAATCTGTTTCAGGTCGGCGTCCACCACGTCCCCGATATAGTTGTGGCCCTCGTTGACCAATTTGACCTTTTCAGCCTGCACGTCAAAACCGATGGTCTTGAAACCGGCTTTGGCCTTTTCGACCGCAAGCGGCAAACCGACATAGCCCAGCCCGACCACGCCGACCTCAATTTGTTTGTTCTTAATTTTGTCCAGCAGCATCTGTTTCATCCTAAAACACTCCTATTCCGGTTCCCGGCTTTCGCAGGGATATTCACGGGAGCCAGTTCCACCCAGCCCCGTGAGCAGTCCGGAGCTAACCCGCCCTCACGCTATTTTGCCTGTTTTTTGCCGCCGGCATACATACTTCCGGAAATCTCTGTTTCCCGGAAGTATGGGCAGGCTTCTATTTCTCTAGCAGTATAGCACCCGCTCCAACAAGCGTCAACGCGAGCCGTGTAAACACGGCGGATTATCTCTGTTTTCCATAAATGTCCCGATCTGTTTCCGAAGGATTCCCTCCAGTTTAAACAGACTCCCAACCGATAAAATTTCACGATTCGCCCTGCACGGCGCAGCTTTCCAGCACCAGCTCTGCAAGCCGCTCTATATCGGCGTATTCCCGCAGGCAGCCCGCCTGCCGGCGCAGCGCGGCGGCGCCCCGCAGCCCCTTCATATACCACGAAGCGTGGCCTCTCGCCTCTTTCATCGCAGTGCGCTCCCCCTTGCATGCGCAGATCATCCGCACATGCCGCTTCATTACCTCCATCCGCTCGGACAGCGGCGGCTCCGGCAGCAGCGCACCCGTTTCGAAATACGCTTTGAGCTGTGCAAACAGCCAGGGATGTCCCAGCGCGCCGCGGCCGATCATCACAAGGTCGCAGCCCGTCTGCTCATACATGCGCACGGCGCTTTCCACGCTGTCGATATCCCCGTTGCCGATGACCGGTATGCGCACGGCCTGTTTCACCTGCCGGATGCAATCCAAATCCACCGGCGGCGCGTACATCTGCTGTCTTGTGCGGCCGTGGATGCAGACGGCGGACGCGCCGGCCGCCTCGGCCCTCTTGGCAAACTCCACGGCATTCACGCTGTCGCCGTCCCAGCCCTTGCGGAACTTGACCGTCACGGGAACCGGAACGGCCCGCACCACTGCGCGGATGATCGCCTCCGCGCGTTCCGGATTCTTCATCAGCGCGCTGCCCGCCCCGCCCGAAGTGATCTTGGGCGCAGGGCAGCCCATGTTGATATCCAGAATGTCGGGTGAAAAATCCATGCAGCGCCGGGCCGCCCCGGCCATCACGGCCGGATCCTCTCCAAATATCTGCACGGCCATCGGCCGCTCCGCCCCGGTGACCTCCAGCAGCTCCTTGGTCTTGCGGTCGGACATCGTAAGCCCCTTGGCGCTGGCCATTTCCCCGATGACATAGGATGCGCCGTATTCCCGGCAGAGCAGCCGGAACGCCCTGTCCGCCACGCCTGCCATCGGCGCCAGGCAGGCGGTTTTCTCTATTGCAACAGTGCCAATTTTGATGCTTGGTATCAATTTATAAAACGCACCTTTCCGAAATTCAGTTTCGCCGCATAGAAAACACTCCCGGACAGCAGCGGCCTGTATGCGGGTGTGTTTTTACGCATATGGATTTATTTTATCACATTCTCCGGTAAATCGCACGCAATTGTGCTATAATATACAAAAACCGATGCACAAAGTGCAGCCGGCCGGAAAAGGGAGGACATTATGAAACTGCTTGCCATTGATTCCAACAGTCTGTTAAACCGCGCGTTTTACGGCATCAGGCTGCTCACCACCAAAGACGGCTTGTATACCAATGCCATCTATGGCTTTTTAAATATTCTGCTCAAAATGCTCGAGGATACTGCACCCGACGCAGTTGCCTTTGCATTCGACCTCTCGGGGCCCACCTTCCGGCACGAGAAGTTCGAGGCCTACAAAGCCGGACGAAAGGGTATGCCAGACGAGTTGCATGCCCAGTTCCCCATCGTGAAAGAACTGCTGGCGGCGCTGGGCTACAAGATTGTGGAAAAACAGGGCTATGAGGCCGACGATATCCTCGGCACCCTGGCCGAAGCCTGCCGGAAAAGCGGCGACGAGTGCATCGTGGCGACCGGCGACCGGGACAGCCTGCAGTTAATCGGAGAAAACGTTTCGGTCCGCTTAGCGACGACGCAGCGCGGCCAGCCCACCGTTACGCTCTATGATACCGAGGCCTTCCAGGAAAAATACGGCATCCTGCCCGACGCCTTTGTGGACGTGAAGGCCCTGATGGGCGACAGCTCGGACAACATCCCGGGCGTTGCGGGCATTGGGGAGAAAACAGCGCTGAGCCTGATCTCGAAATACGGCAGCCTCGATTCCATCTATGAAAATCTCGACGCGCTCGAGATCACCAAATCGGTACGCGCTAAGCTCGAAAACGGGCGCGAATCGGCGTTTATGAGCCGCGAGCTTGCCCAGATCTGCAAGGAAGTTCCCATCGACGCCGCACCCGCGCACTATCGCCGCGGAACAGTCGACGCCGCCCGTGCGAAGGAGCTGTTTGCGCGCCTGGAAATGTTTAAGATGGCCGAGAAGTTCGATCTGGACGCCGCCGAAGCGCAGGCACCGGCGCCCGCAGAGGCTGCAAAACCGGAAAGTGAGCCCGCGCTCTCTGTCCGGCAGGGCATGCCGGCGGCCGAGCTGCTTGAAAAGGCGCGCAGACTGCCCGCCGTCTCCTATTGGGCACGGTACGATAAAACAGCGCTCGCGGCGCTCGCCGTCTGCCTGCCGGGTGAAATTGTGCTGCTCACCTGCGGCGACGACGCTTCCAGAGACACGGCAAACCGCCTTCTGGCCGACGGCGCGCTGCCCAAACAAACCTGCAATAGCAAGAGCGATTACCGGCATGCGCTTTGCGAAGGGTATGAGATGCAAAACATTGTGTTCGATGTCTCTCTCGCTGCTTATCTGCTCAATCCCAACGCTTCGGGCTACGATCTCGAACGGCTGGCGCAGGAATATGCCGTGCAGCCGCCTGCGGCGGATCAGGAGACTCTAGGCGAACAGGCTGCGGCGGATTGCAAAAACGCCTGGCTGGTGCATGCGCTTTCGGAGAAGCTGCGCGCCGAACTCGACGCCCAGCAGATGCTTCCCCTGTTCCGGGATATCGAGCTTGCGCTTGCGCGCGTGCTCGCAAGCATGGAGCACCTGGGCTTTGCGGTCGACACCGCAGGCATCCAGGCGTTTGGAGCCGACCTCGACACCGACATCAACCAGCTCGAGGCGCAGATTTGGAAGATCGCGGGCTATGAATTCAATATCAACTCGCCCAAGCAGCTCGGCAGCGTGCTGTTCGACACGCTGGGGCTGCCCACGCGCAAAAAGACCAAAACGGGCTATTCCACCAGTGCGGAGGTCCTCGAAAGCCTGCGTCCCTATCACGAGATCATCGACATGATTCTCGCCTACCGGCAGGTGATCAAGCTCAAATCCACCTATGTGGATGGGCTGCTTAAAGTGGTCGGGGAAGATGGCCGCATCCACACCAACTTCAACCAGACCGAAACCCGCACCGGGCGAATCAGCTCGACAGAACCCAATCTGCAAAACATCCCGGTGCGCACCGAGCGCGGCAGCCAACTGCGCAAGTTTTTCATTGCCAAAGAGGGTTCCGTGCTCGTCGACGCCGACTATTCCCAGATCGAGCTGCGCGTGCTCGCCTCAATCTCGGAGGACCAAAACATGATCCGGGCCTTCCAGTCCGGCGAGGACATCCACACCAATACGGCCTCCCAGGTGTTCGGTGTTCCCAAGGAGCTTATGACGCCGCTGGTGCGCAGCCGCGCCAAGGCCGTCAATTTCGGTATTGTATATGGAATCGGGGCGTTCTCGCTGTCCAAAAACATCCACGTCTCGGTCGGGGAGGCCGATCAATATATCAAAAGTTATCTGGAAACCTACAGCGGCGTTAAACAGTATATGGACGAGACGATTCAAAACGGCCGCAAGCAGGGCTATGTCACCACTCTATTTGGGCGCAGGCGCTATCTGCCCGAGCTCGCTTCCTCCAACAAGATCACCAAGGCGTTCGGCGAACGCGTGGCAATGAACACGCCGATCCAGGGCACAGCCGCCGATATCATCAAAATTGCGATGATCCGGGTATACGACCGCCTGCGATCCGAAAAGCTGACGGCACGCCTGATTTTGCAGGTGCACGACGAACTCATTGTTGAATGTCCTGAAAACGAGGCGGCGCATGTGCAGCAGCTTCTCAAAGAGGAAATGGAGCATGCCGTTTCGCTCGCCGTCCCGATGGAGGTGGACGCGCATGTCGGACGCGACTGGTACACAGCCAAAGGATAATTGCATCCCTGTGTTTAAAACCGGGGACGGCTCAAAAAAGCCGTCCCCGGTTTTTTCTGGTTTCCGGTTGACACCGCGCCAATTAGGTAATATAATACCTATATAAGTAATGTATTACTTATTAACCGAGAGGGCGTGATTTGTATGCAAGAGTCCTTCGCCGATGGGCTGAAATCCATTGACCCGCGTTATGCAGTATTTGGCACGTTGTTTTTGCTCTCCAACCAGCTCGAGGCCGTTGGCAACCACTTTTTGGGGGAACTGACCACCAAGCAGTGGTTTCTGCTGGCTGTCCTCACCACTTTTTTCGAGCAGCCGCCGACCCTCGGTGCGCTTGCCGCACAGATGGGCAGCTCGCACCAAAACGTCAAGCAGCTTGCACTGCGCCTGCAGCAAAAGGGGTTTATATCCCTTTATCAAGACGAAAAGGACGCACGCGCGCTGCGCGTGAAGGCCACGCAAAAGCTACAGGCATATGACCAAGAAACCAATGAGAGAAACACCCTGTTTATCGGCCGGCTCTTCGACGGGTTTGACGCGCAGCAGTCCACCTGTTTGCTTGAAAATCTGTTGCAGCTCTACCGGAATATCCAGGGGATTCGGGAGGATTTGTTATGAACCGATTTCTAATCGTTTACCACTCCAAATATGGCAGCACCAAGCGCTATGCCGAGTGGCTGGCCGGACATCTTGAGGCGGATCTCTGCACCGGCAGACAGTTGAAGACGGTGAACCTTTCCCAGTACGACGCCGTTTTATATGGAGGAAGCGTTTTCGCCGGGACCATCTCCGGCTTTGGGAAATTTTTAAAGCAGGCGGATTCCCTGCCGGACCTCCCTCTAATCGTTTTCGCGGTCGGCGCATCACCGGTAAACGACGAAACGGCACAGGCAGTCCGCAGTGCCAACCTAAAAGACCGGGACGTTCCTTTTTTCTATTTGCGGGGCGCGCTCGACCTTGCCTCCGCCGGGCTGTTTGACCGGAGTATTCTGCGGATGATCGGCAAATCAATCCGCAAAAAAGCGCCCGAAACCCGGTCGGAGTGGGACCAGACCTTGCTGCGCTGCACCGCAGGCGAGGCGGCGGATTGGACCCGTCCCGAAGCGGTGGTTCCCATTGTGGAATGTGCGCTTGCCTTATAAAGGGAAGCCTCCCTTTCCCCATTGTTTACTTGGATTTGCTTTCGGCGCTTTTCTTGGAACCGATTCATGCATCTATTTTACAGTTTGCCGCGCGGGTGTGCTGTGGGCACTCTTCTCTTTTGATTTGTTCTCCTTAACCCACTGATGCATCTAATTTTTAGTTTGTCGCTCGGGCCGCGACAGGCCCATCCTTTTTGGCACAGCCCAAAAAGGATGCAAAAACGTTTTTCTTTCTCTTTTTAACCCACTGATGCA
>CATNEU010000043.1 GCA_950097605.1 uncultured Oscillospiraceae bacterium
GCGGTATGCAAGCGGTGCGGCGCATTGGCGAACGGTATGGTGTAAACGATATCAACCGGATCAAACCAAGCATTGGAGAGACCACCCGCGTGCTGCTGCGGCGCGTGCCCGACCGCGTACTGCTGGCGGACCCGGAAAGCCCTGAAACGGCGCACATCCGCTATCTGGCGGCGCAAAAGGGCGTGCCGGTTGAGGCGTTTGCGCAGATGCCCTATATCTGCTGCGGGTTGATCTCCAACCGGAAGAAGGCTGAGATATGATATTTTCAACCGATCTGGATAGGACGCTGCTGTTTTCCCGGCGCTGGCTGCGGCCCGGCGACGGGGTGGAACCGGCGGAATTTAAAGAGGGCAAACCCATCGGGTTTATGACGGCAGGCGCGCTGGGCTGCCTGCGCCTGCTGCAACAAAAGACCATTTTTGTAGTCAACACCATGCGCGGCATCGACCAGGCGTCCCGCGTCTCGTTTATCGCGGACGGGAGCTGCCGCTATGTGCTTTGTCAGAACGGCCTGCGCCTCTATATCGACGGCGTGCGCGACCAGCGCTGGGAGCGCGCCGTGTCGAGGCTGGCGGCAAGCTGCCGGGTGGGGCTTACAGAGGCCGTGGAACTGGTTTGGCGGGAGCTGCCGGGCGTGGAAACCCTCTCCAAGCGCTATGAATACCTGGCCGTCTTTTTTGTGGGAGAGGCGTTTTCGGACAAGACCTACCGCAAACAACGCAAACGGTTTGCCAAATCGGGCTGGGATCTCTACCGGCAGGGGAAAAAGCTGTATGTCGCGCCGATAACGGTCAACAAGGGCGTGGCCCTTTCCTATATTCAAGAGCTGGAGCAGACCGCACGGGTCTGGGGCTTTGGGGATTCCTATTTCGACCTGCCGATGCTCAGCGCCTGCGAACGGCGGTTTTCGCTGATCGGCAGCGACCTGTGGCGCATGAACATCCGGATGCCCGTTGCTTTTTCGCGGCTGCCGGGTGCAAACGGCAGCGAGGAAATCCTGCGGCGTGTCTGCGGCGCTCTGGGCTAGCGTCTTCTTCTTATAAATGCCGCGCAGCGGGAGCCAGGCAGTTTTGCTGGCCGGTTCCCGCGCGGCCGCAATCTCGGGTGGCGCCCTTGCAATTGCGGCCGGCAAAGGGCGGCGTGCATCCGCCTTTGGAAAAGGGCGCGCGGCGGTTGTCCGCCGGAGTGAACCGCGAAGAATGCGCAGATAGCTCCGGCATACAGGCACCCGCACAGACGCACAGCGTCCGCGCGCTTCGACACAATTGCCAAACAGTATAGGAGATGATTGTATGCTAAAACACCAGATGCATCCCCTGTCCGAGGAGGAGGCCCTGCGCAGCAGGGAGGAACATGGCAGCAACATGCTGACACCGCCCGAACAGACTTCGTTCTGGGCCGAGCTCTGGGCCAATTTCCGCGGCGACGCGCTGATTCGCATTCTAACGCTTGCGCTGGTGGTCACCGTGGTGTTCGCAATTCTCGGCTGGGGAGATTGGCTGGAGGCCGTCGGCATTGGGATTGCCGTTGTGCTCGCCACCACCGTCTCAACCTACAGTGAGTATTCCAACAACAAGCTGTTTCAGAAGCTCCAGGATGAGTATTCAAAATTCATCTGCAAGGTGTTTCGGAGAAAGGGCGAACATACGCAAATTTGCGATATTAAAATCGACGACATTGTCACGGGGGATTATATCCTGCTGCAGGCGGGCGATAAGATCCCGGCGGACGGCGTCATCGTCGACGGCGACATCAAGGTCAACCAGGCCAGCTTAAACGGTGAGAGCGAAGAGGCCACCAAGTATGCGGCCGACGAGGGCTATGCATATGATGAAAACGCCGTGGACTTTCTGGACGTGCACAAGGTCTATCGCGGCGCGGTGGTCACCACCGGCGAGGCCGTGATGCTGGTCAAATGCGTTGGCGACCATTCGCAGTTCGGCAAGCTTGCGCAGGAGCTGAACACCGATGAGGAGCGCGATTCGCCGCTCAAGGTGAAGCTCAACAAGCTTGCCGCGGGCATATCCAAATTTGGATACATCGGCGCAATTTTAATCGCCGTGGCGTTTATGATCAACGCGGCGTTTTTGAATCCGACGCTGATGGAAGGCGCCACCGCCTATTTTTCGTCCGGCAACTGGCAGCAGATTATTATGGACATTGTCTCCTCCGTAACGCTCGCGATTGTTGTAATCGTGGTGGCGGTGCCCGAGGGCCTGCCGATGATGATTGCGCTGGTTTCGGGCCTGAACATGAAAAAGCTGCTCAAGGACAACATCCTGATCCGCAAAATAGACGGCGCGGAAACCGCGGGCAGCTTGAACATCCTCTATTCCGACAAAACGGGCACCATTACCAAAGGACAGCTCCAGGTGGTCAACTTCTATTCCGCGCAGGACAACGAGTATGCGGCCTATCAAAGCATTCCGCAAAAACTGCGCAACATGCTGATGCTCAGCATCAAGGGCAATACGAGCGCCGTCTGCATTGAAAACGAGGGGCAGCTCCAGGTGACCGGCGGCAACATGACCGAAAAAGCGCTGCACGAGTTTTTAGGGGTCGAGGGCGCCCGGCAGTATGAGGAGATCAACCTGCACATCGGTGAAGAGCTGATGTTCAACAGCAAAAACAAATACTCCGCTACCGAGATCGGCGGCGGTGTGGATAAGGCGCTGATCAAGGGCGCACCCGAAAAACTGCTTTCGTTTTGCACCTCGTATTACGATGAGGACATGGTGGAACGGCCGATGACGCCCGAAATGCGCGCCAGCATAGAGGAGCGGATCATCTACCTTGCAAACAAAGCCATGCGCGTGCTCGCGTTTGCAACCTCCAGCAATAAAATTGGGGACGAGCTGTTGCGGGAGATGACGTTTGTGGGCATTGTGGGCATCCGCGACGAGCTGCGCCAGGAGGCCGTTACGGCGATAAAAATGGCCAAAAAGGCCGGTATCCAAGTGGTCATGGTCACGGGCGACAAAAAGGAGACCGCGATGGCGATTTCCAAGGATGCGGGTCTGATCGAGTCCGACGAAGAGCTGGCGCTGACCAGCGACGAGCTCGGCGCGCTGAGCGACGAAGCGCTCAAAGAGGCGCTGCCGCGCCTGCGCGTGGTGGCCCGCGCGCTGCCGACCGATAAGAGCCGTCTTGTGCGCGTTTCGCAGGAGATGGGCCTCGTTGTGGGCATGACGGGCGACGGCGTCAACGACGCGCCCGCGCTGAAAAAAGCCGACGTCGGCTTTGCAATGGGATCGGGTACCGAGGTTTCCAAAGAGGCCGCAGATATCACGATTCTCGACGACAACTTCAACTCGGTCGTCAAAACCGTGCTCTATGGACGCACGATTTACAACAACATCCGCAAATTTATCGTGTTCCAGCTCACCATCAACGTCAGCGCCGTGCTGATTACGTTGTTTGGCCCGTTTATCGGCATCGACCATCCGCTGTCGGTTACGCAGATGCTCTGGGTCAACATCGTGATGGACACCCTGGCTGCGCTGGCACTGGGCGGCGAGCCGCCGCTGGAACGCTATATGAACGAAAAGCCCAAGCGCCGCGACGAGTCGATCATCAGCCGCGACATGTGGTCGAATATCCTCACGGTCGGCGGTTATCTGACCGCGGCCAGCCTGGTGTTCCTGCTTGCGCCGTTTGTCAAGGGCTTTTTCCGCGGCGAGCCGGTGGCAACCAATATCTACTTTGAAACGGGCTTCTTTGCGTTTTACGTGTTCTCGGCAATGTTCAACGGTTTCAATGCAAGGACCGACAAGCTCAACGTTCTGGACAACGTCACCAAAAACCGCGGCTTTATCAACGTTATGCTGATTATTGTTGTGGTGCAGGTGGTGATGACCTACATTGGCGGCGCCATGCTGCGCACAGCCGGTTTAAACCTGCAGGAATGGGTGGTTGTCATCGTAGGCGCGCTGATTATCATTCCGGTTGGTCTGCTGCGGAAGCTCATTTTCTCCTCGCACAGGAAGCTGGAGGGAGAGCAGGCGGCATAGAAAATTTACCGAAAGGGCTGCCATGCGCAGCGGAGGACAAGTATGGAAAAGCTGGTTGTTTCGTCCCCAAGCTTTGCGCACGAAGGGTTGATCCCCCTTGCACATACGGGATATGGAGAGGATCGTTCGCCCGAGCTGGTTTTAAGCGGGCTTTGCAAGGACGCTGTGTCGCTTGCAGTCGTCATGAACGATATGGGGCACCCCATTCCGGCCTATAACCACTGGGTGATTTGGAATCTCCCCGCGATGCCGGTCATTCCCGGCAGCATTCCCCCCGGCGCACAGGTGGCGGGATGGGACCGCGCCGTACAGGGTATCGGATACGGAAAGCACAGGTACAGGGGGCCAAAACCGCCGTTTCGATGGTCTCACGTCTATCATTTTAACGTGTTTGTGCTGGACAGTTTTCTGAATCTGCCAAGCACGGCAAGAAAAAAGGACTTGTTGGCGGCCATGCAGGGGCATATTTTGCAGCAGGCTGTTTTAGCGGGGCATTACAGATAGTTTTGATTTGAAATGATTTGCGGAAAGGCGGCGTCTTAAAAGACGCCGCCTTTCTGTTTTTTAACGGTCATCTAGATAGACGCCTTGCATGAACCGGTAACTTCGATAGAAAAAGTCGGGCACGCAGTGAGTAGAAGCGATATAATAGAGCTATCTTATCTTAGATACAGGAAAGGTGTCTTTCAAATGAATTATTATGAGCGAATTCAAAAGTCCATAGAGTATATAGAGCGTAATCTTGAGAACCCGATTCTGCTTGAAGATGTGGCGGCGGAAGCGTTTATGTCGCTCTCCAACTTTTATAAGATTTTTTTTGCGATTGTCGGTTATACGGTAAAAGAATATATTCGATTCAGACGCATCAGCCTTGCTTCCGCATGGTTGTATGATGATCACATGAAGATCATTGATATTGCGATGCAATGCGGATATCAGAGTGCAGATGCGTTTGCAAGGTCGTTCCGGGAGATAACAGGTTTTTTACCGAGTGTGTTCAGAAAACAAAACAAGACATTTGCATTTGAAAGGATTTGTATAATGGATCAATATTTTGAAACGCAGGACCAGGCACTCTCAGAGAAGTATCCCAATATTAAAGTTTTAAAAAAACTGGAGCCGTTTCGTGTGGTTTGTTATGCAGCTTACGGCACATCCCCTGAAGATGACGCGCTTGCGTATATGAGGCAATGGGCGGAGCAGGCAGGGTTGTTAAATGAAAAATATGGGTACCGATTATTTGGCTTTGACGTGGCGGGGAGCCTAAAAGAGGATGGTTCTCATGGATACGAGGTGTGGCTTTCCGTGCCCGACGATTTTGAAAGTGAGGAACTGCCGGTTCAGACTTTTCCAGGTGGCCTCTATGCGGTGACAACAACGACAATCGGTGAAATAGAAGCAACATGGAACCTGTTTAGAGAGTGGCTGAAAGTCAGCAAATACGATTTGGGCACACATCAGTGGTTGGAAGAACATCTTCCGTTTCAGGAATGGGCGCAGTATCGGTCGCAACAGGAATATAAGATCGACTTATACATGCCGATAACCGAAAAAGGGGGCAAACAAAAGGAATGTATTCATCCCACGAAAGTTGCCTACTATCGGGCAACCGGACTCGATCGCGAAGAGGTGGCAATGGAGTCGTGGAACGTTATGCTATCTTGGGCGCAGGCCAATCGGTCTTCTTTGGAAAACAGTAAAATCTACGTGTATAATAGCGGGATGCGAAAAGTGAAAAATCATTTCCAAGAGGTAATGATTACAGTTGACGACGATTTTGAATGTGTGGATAAAAAAGTAAAATTAAAATGGTTTGACGGCGGCAGCTATCTTTCCATGAAAACGACGCTGCCGTCTTTAAAAGATGCCTGGAATGAGATGGGCAGATGGATGGCGCTCACAAAGTCTAAAACGGCAAGGCATCAATGGATTGAGGAATGGTCGCTGCCTGATTTCTCCTTTCCGGAGGAGGAGATAAAGGTGTTGTACCCAATCAACGATTAAACAAGGGGTACGCTCATCCTTGGTTGCGAGGCTTGCGCGACAAATTGAAAAAGGGATGCATGCATTTTCGCCCCGCGCAAAAACATACTTCCAGGGAACATGCAGCAAAGAGGTTGACATTTATTTGGACATGTGCTATACTAGCATAGCATTCGTTATGCGGGTTTAGCTCATTTGGTAGAGCGCCACCTTCCCAAGGTGGATGTGGCGAGTTCGAGCCTCGTAACCCGCTCCAATAACAAAAGGTCCCTATGCGCCTGGCGTATAGGGACCTTTTGTTATTGGCGGCGTCAAAAGAATAGAACGGCATACCCCTCTCAACCCCCAAAACCAAGGCTGCCCGGGTCTGTGCGGCAAGCCTATCAAAATACAGCAAAAATAGATAGATACCTGTTACAATTGGGCGGCTTCCGCGGTATTCTAAGTGAAAGGGGGGCTGCCGTATGGAAACGCAATCGCTGCGTACGGACGATTGCGCGGAAGAAATTATCGAAACCTATGCAGATATGGTATACCGCATCGCGGTATCGCGGGTGGGATCGGCCACGGATGCCGAGGATATCTTTCAGGAGGTGTTTCTGCGCTATGTGCGGTATGCGTGCCGGCACGCATTCGAGAGCGAAGAGCATCGCAGGGCCTGGTTGATCCGCGTTACGCTCAACTGCAGTAAAACATTTTGGTCGTCCGCCTGGCGCAGCAAAACGGTGCCTCTCGAAGAGCGTGACTGCGGGGTGCAGTTTGCAGGGAATGAGCAGAGTGAACTGTTCGAGAGCCTGCAGGCGCTCCCTGAGAAATACCGAACCGTGTTGCACCTATTCTATTTTGAGGACCTGACGACCGAGGAGATTGGAAAAGTGCTGCATCTCAAACCCACAGCGGTGCGCATGCGCCTGACAAGGGGAAGAGAGCGGCTGCGTGAGGCCATGAAAGGAGGCTGTTGCAATGAATCGTAAGACAGTGGAAGAGATCAAAGAGCAGCTCCGGGCGCCCGACGCGCTCGTGAAAAGGACAAAGTACCTGGCCGCGGCCCAGCGGGAGCGGACCGGCGGCCGGACGGACGCACGGGTCCGGCATATTGGACGCCGTGTCGCGCTTGCAGGAATGTGCGCCGCACTGGCAATGGTGCTGGCCATGCCGTATCTGACACATTCTAATGATGGCCGTCCCATTACAAATGGCAGCGGACAGGTGGTGCAGGGTTCGGAGAATCCGGATGGGTTTGCGGGCTTTGAACTGACGGTTCTGGCCGCCCCGGCAAGCGCCGGAACCGATGGAAAAGTGCAGACAAACGAGGCGCGGCTGTCCAAGCTGGGGCCCACCGTCGAGATTCCGCTGGCCGATTACAGCCAGTTGATGAGCTCGGTGCCGGGGCTGCCGATCACGATCGAGCTGATGGACGAAACACAAGCGGATGAGATCCGCGTGCGTGCCGAAAGCGGTTCGCTGATGACCTGGGATATCGAGAGCGGTACCATCGACCAGGCCGGCGGAGAATATGTTGTCCACGAAGTCTGGACAAACGACCCCAAACTGGCCGCGGGCAGTGAAACCGTCTATTGGGGCCCGGGCGATGCGGAGGAAGCGGTCATCGTTGTGACCGCTTATCAGGATGAAAAAGAAGTGGGGTCGCAGAAAATCCGCATTCACAAGGAAAACGGCAAGTACTATGGGTCCCTTGTATAAGCGCTGCCCGCTGCGCAGCGTGCAGCCCGCGCGGGAGCGCGGTCAAAGGCAAAGCCCTTTGGGCTGTTTGTTTTAAATGAAGCGCCGGGCGGCGCGTTTTGCGCTGCCATGTGCGCCGCGTTATAAAACGCCCTGTGGCTTCTCCGGTCGGAGAAGCCACAGGGCGTTTTTGGTTTTTAGGATAGAAGATTTCCGGCTGCAAAATTACCAGGTGGCAATGCGGCAGCCCGAGATAATATCGCTCCAGCGTCCCTCTTCAAACAGCAGCGGGATGCTCTCGTCGGTTCTGCAATCGTAATAGAGCTGCTCGGCTTCCAGCTCTTCGATCCCGTCGATTTCGCCGGAGAGATACGCCTGCATTCGGCAAGCAGCGGTCTCGAGGCGGCTGCGCAGGCCGCCCAAGCGGATGTCGATGACCTCGTAGCCAAACGCCTTGTTTTCGCTGAACCACTGCTTTTTAAAAGCGGCGGCAAACGCCTGCAGCGAATGAAGCGCCGCCGGGATATCCTTTTCCGCAATGGCCTGCAGCGCGGCGCGGTCGCCGGCGGCATAGGCTTTGTGGATCCGCACGCCAAGCTCCGCTTTGATCGACAGCACTTCGCTGGCCAGCGCCAGTGTTGTGAACTGCGCCGCCCAGGATGGGTTGTTTGCGGCGGCTTTTTTCAGCGCGGCGGCAGCCTGGGCATACTGCGCGTCGACACCGGCGCTCACATGCTTATCGAACAGGCCGGACAGCGGGTCTTGGTAGAGAAGATACTTGGCGGGATTGACGCCGCAGCGCCCCGGCGCCTCGTTGTCTCCCACGAGGTTGAGCAGATCCATATTTAGAAAGTCTGTCCAGTTTGCGCCCGCACAGACTGCAAAGCGGCCGGCAAGGTATGCATCGTCGTTCCGTCCGGCAAAGCATTCCTCGGCATAGAGCTGCAGGGTGGGCAAAATGGTGAACATCGAGGCTTCGGAACCGTCGTCGCCCCAGGCGGTCACAAATACGTGCTTCACGCCGTGGCGGCGGCAGCTTTCCACTGCCAGACGGCTTGCAGCATTGGAAAA
>CATNEU010000044.1 GCA_950097605.1 uncultured Oscillospiraceae bacterium
CGCGGTCAAAGAGTAGTCTTTTACAGCGAAGTGATTCGGTGCACACGTTTCCGGGAAGCCCTCTGTGGGTTTCCCGGTTTTTTTATAACCGCGATTTGCATATGCCGCTAGGCACAAATCAGCGCAATATGTGCTGCCCGGTGCTTGTTTCAAAAGAATAGCCGCTATAGGTTTGCGCCGTATATTGCTTATTGCAGCGGCTTGTTCTCCGTGCATACAAAGAAATATTTACTCTCTACAGAACAACGGGAGATCCGCTTCGGCAGATCTCCCGTTGTTCTGTAGCTACATATGCTGGGTTTCGTCTTCTTCCGGGACCACCACGAGGTCGGGCTTTTTGCGGAACCCAAAGACAATGGTGGAGAGGACTGGTCCTGTGAAGGTGATGCCGATGGCGATGAAAAGCTCTTTGGCGGAGAGTGCGCAGGTCTGGAAAAGTGCTTGCAGCGGCGCGCAGTAGATCGTTGCGAAGATCATGGCGCCCGAGATCAAAACGGCGCCGATGAGTTTCCAGTTGTTGAACAGTGGGATACGGAACAGCGTGTGCTTTTCGCTCTTGCACTCAAATACATGCACAAGCTGGGTCAGCACCAGTGTGAGCAGCGCCCCGCTGCGCGCGGTCACCAGGCTGCCGTTTAAGGTATACAGCACCGTGAATACGGCAAGGGTGGAGAGCCCAATCAAAAAGCCGCGGAAGACAATGGTGGTTGCGAGGCCATGGGAGAAAACCCCCTCGTTTTTGCCGCGCGGCCGGTATTTCATCACGTCGTCTTCGGCGGGTTCCAAGCCCAGCGCGATGGCGGGCAGGCCGTCCGTCACGAGGTTGACGAGCAGGATCTGGATGGGCAGCAGGATCACGGGCAAGCCCATCAGCATGCCCACGAACATCGTGCAGACTTCGCCGATGTTGCAGGAAAGCAGATAGCGGATGAACTTGCGGATGTTCGCGTAAATCACGCGGCCCTCTTCGATGGCGGAAACCAGCGTTGCAAAATTGTCGTCGAGCAGGATGATCGAGGAGGCCTCTTTGGTCACGTCGGTGCCGCCGATGCCCATTGAAACGCCGATGTCCGCCTCTTTGATGGCGGGCGCGTCGTTCACGCCGTCGCCGGTCATTGCAACGATATGCCCAGCCTTTTTGAAGGCGCGCACAATTTTGAGTTTGTGTTTGGGGCTTACGCGCGCAAAAACCGAAACCTTTTTGACCGTTTTTTGAAAGGCTTCTTCGCTCATGCGGTCGATTTCGTCGCCGGTCATCACCAGGTCGCCATGGTGCAGGATGCCGATTTCCTTTGCAATCGCGCAGGCCGTCACTTTGTGGTCGCCGGTGATCATGACCGGCTTAATGCCCGCACGCCGGCAGGTTTTCACGGCGCTGTAGGCCTCTTTGCGCGGCGGGTCGATCATGCCCATCATACCCACGAATACCAGGTTGCTCTCGAGCGTTTTTTTATCTTCGGCGGTGCGCAGGTCGCGGTAGGCGAAACCGAGCACACGCAGCGCATCCTTAGCCAGCGCGTCGTTTTTGTCGAGGATCTGCGCCTTCATGCCCTCTGTGAGCAGGATCACGCCGTCGCGGGTTTGAATATACCGGCACTTTTTCAAAATTACATCCACAGCGCCTTTGGTCATCACACGCTTTTCGCCGTTTCTCTGTGCAACCACAACTGACATGCACTTGCGGTCGGAGTCAAATGGGATTTCATCGGTTTTGACATAGGTGCGCGCAAGCTCGCTCCAGAGCGAGCCGCCTTTGTAGCAGGCGGCCAAAATGGCCGTTTCTGTTGGTTCGCCCGTGATCGCAAGTTCGCCCGGGGCGGTGTTGGGCGCGCTGCGGTTGCGCTTTTTCTCCGAGGCGTCGGACAGCTCCGCGTTGGTGCAGATGGCCCCGATATCCAGAAGGAGCTTGAGGTCGCTCTGCTCGGGGGCGAGCACGCGTTCGCCGCGGGATAGGAAGTCTCCGGCCTTTTCGTTGCCGCTGCCGGTCACTTCGTATTCCCGGACCGGCGTGACCACCCGTTTGACCGTCATGCGGTTTTCAGTCAATGTGCCGGTTTTATCCGAGCAGATCACACTGGCGCAGCCGAGTGTTTCCACAGCGTGCAGGCGGCGGATCAGCGCGTGGCGTTTGACCATCCGCGAGACGGCGAGGGCCAGCGCAATCGTGACAATGGCGGGAAGGCCCTCGGGGACCGCCGCGACCGAGAGCGAAATGCCGGTCAGCAGCATGTCGAAGGCGGGTTCGCCGCGCAAAATTCCCGTAATACTGACCACGGCGCAGATCACGAGGCAGCCGATTGCAATGTATTTCCCCATCTGGTCGAGCCGGCGTTGCAGAGGGGTCTGCTCCTCCTCGATGTTATCCAGCATGCCGGCCACCTGGCCCATCTGGGTATCCATACCGGTTTTGCACACAATCGCCCGGCCGCGGCCCTGCGTCACGGTGCTGCCCATATAGACCATGTCCGGACGGTTGGCCTCGTCGCTGTACTGATAGCTTGTGGAGGCCAGCTTGGCCACCGGCAGGGATTCGCCGCTTAAAATGGATTCGTCGGTGTGCAGCTCCACGGTTTCCACTAAGATGGCGTCCGCGGCCACTTTGCCGCCCGCCTCCACGAACAGCACGTCGCCCGGCACGACCTCCGCCGCCGGAATCTGCTGCCGCTTGCCCTCGCGCAGCACCTCGCAGGCCGGCGCGGCCATGTTTTTCAGCGCGTCGAGCGTCCGCTCGGTGCGGAATTCCTGCACAAAGCCCAGCACCGCGTTTAGAAAGACAATTGCAATGATGGTCAGCGCTTCGGATATTTCCCCCATCATCACCGAGAGCACGGTGGAGGCCAGCAGGATCAGCATGAGAACGTCCCGGAACTGGGCTGCGAATATCTTGAGCGCGCTCGATTTTTTTCCCTGTGCAAGTGTGTTGGCGCCGTACTGCTCCAGCCGTTTGGCGGCCTCGAGGTGGGTGAGTCCGGTGTCTTTGCGTGTCATGTCCACATCTTTTTGCTTATCGCGACGAAACATTTCCACATTTCATTCCCCTTTTTTCACAGTTCTTCCGCTGTCCGGCGGGTAGTCCGCATCGGAACCGGCGGTGTGGTTTTTAACGGATCTGCCTGCCCTGCGCCATCTATGAGCTGCCAGAGAATGCGCTTGGGTTGTTGGCAGGCGGCTGTTGGCAAATATATGGCGCAGAGGATGCGGGGCAGGCCCGGTATCGCCTTTGTCCAATATCTATTCGGACAAGAGGGGATATATGATTCCTTTCGGGGCGCGGAAGGGGAAGGGGATTTTGGACGCAAAAAAGCGGACAGAAGTTCTGTCCGCTTTTGTCTGTTGTGATATAAGCTGGCGCGGCGGCTCCGCCCGCGCCTTTATTTTGCGAAGTTGTCGAAATAGCCTTGGATGAAAACAATCGGCGTGCCCTTGTCGCCGCTGCCCGAGGTCAGGTCGCAGAGCGAGCCGATCAGGTCGGTAAGCTGGCGCGGCGTGGTGCCCTGGGAGAGCATGTTGCCTTTGAGGTCGTCGTCTTTTTGGGTGATAAACTCTTTGATGGCATTGTCAAGCGCTTCGCCCTTGAGGTCCGCGAAGTTGTTGTCCGCGAGGTACTTGAGTTTAACTTCGTTCGGCGTACCGGAGAGCCCGGCGGTGTGCGCGGGAGAGACAACCGGGTCGGCAAGCTCCCAGATCTTTCCGACCGGGTCTTTGAATGCGCCGTCGCCATACACCATGACCTCAATGCATTTGCCGGTCGTTTCCGCCATTTTGGCCTGCACTTCTTCCACAAAGCGCTGGCAGTCCTGCGGAAACAGCTTCACGGTGTCCTCGGTTGCCTTGTTGGAGCCCAGCAGGCCGTAGGCGGCGTTGTAGCCGCTGCCGTCAACCGGCGCGTTGAGAATATCGTCGAGACCGAGCACTTTTTCCGCGCCGTTTGCCTGGAGAATACGCTTGGTGCGCTTTCTGGTGTGGATATCGCAGGTCAGCACGTTTTTGGTATAGTCCAGGATGGTCTTGGGGTTGTTGGAGAAGATGATTTCAACCTCCGCGCCGCAGTCGCGGATCAGGTCCGCATAGTACTGCACGTAGTCGACGCCGGTAAACGGGTGCGGCACGCTGCCGAACAGCGCGCGGTACTGCTTTTCGTCGAGCACGTCCGACCACGGGTTGACGCCCTTTTCATCCAGCAAGTCGGGGTCGATCAGGTGGTTGCCGACCTCGTCGGATGGGTAGCTGAGCATCAGAACAATTTTTTTGAAGCCCTTTGCGATGCCGCGCAAGCAGATGGCAAAGCGGTTGCGGCTTAGAATCGGAAAAATCACGCCGATGGTGTCCACGCCGAACTTGGCAGAGGCGTCCTTGGCAATCTGATCCGTGGTCGCATAGTTGCCCTGCGCCCTGGCGACAACGGCTTCGGTCACAGCGATGATGTCGCGGTCGTGAAAGCAGATGTTCTGCTCTGCCGCGCAATCGCTCACGCTCTTGACGACGATATCCGCCAAGTTGTCCCCCTTGGTGATAACAGGCGCGCGCACGCCTCTGACGACGGTTCCTACTGTTCTCATATGCATATCCTCCGTTTGGTTGGTTCAGATAGGTGAATGAATTTGTCGTTATATTTTCCGCCTGCCTTGCAGACGGACGGCAATCGTAGTATACTCTATTTGAGAGTATAAGTAAAATTGTTATTTTTTATAGTCTGCATAAGAGGGGGTTATGCCCATGCGGAATTTGGAGCAGTATAAAATCTTTGCGGCCGTTGCCAGAACGCGCAGCTTTTCGGGCGCGGCCAAACAACTGTATATCTCGCAGCCCGCCGTGAGCCAGTCGGTCAAAAACCTGGAGGAGGAGCTGGGCTTCCAGTTGTTTCTGCGCACGCCCAAGGGCGTCAAGCTCACCAGCGAGGGGGAAATGCTCTATGGCTATATCCATTCGGCGTTTAATCTAATCGCCTCGGGGGAGGACCGTCTCGAGGGCATGCGCCGCATGCAGGCCGGCGAACTGCGCATCGGCGCGGGGGACACGCTGACCAAATATATATTGATTGATTGCCTGCACCGGTTTCACAGCCGCTATCCCGACATCCGGCTTTCGGTGGTCAACCGCACAACGCCGCAGACGCTGCAAATGCTGAAGGCCGGCGAACTCGATCTTGCGGTGTGCAACCTGCCGGTGGACTGCGAGGGCGTGGAGGCGGCGCCCTGCATGCGGGTGCAGGATGTATTTGTGGCGGGGTCGCGGTTTGGGCATCTGTTCGGGCGGCGCGTACCGCTGGCGGAGCTCGCGAAGCAGCCGTTGGTTATGCTGGAGAGGGCCTCCAATTCCAGACAGTTTGTCGAACGGTTTTTCACGGGACAGGGCGTTTTGCTGACACCCGAGATCGAGCTGGGTGCATACGACCTGCTGTTTGATTTTGCAGGCATCGGCCTTGGCGTTTCCTGCGTCGTCGAGGAGTTTTCACAGGAGCTGATCCAACGCTATGGCCTGCGCCGGGTACGGCTTGCCAAAAGGCTGCCGGCCAGGGATGTCGGCATCTGCCGTCTGTCCGGGATTCCGCTGTCGGTACCCGCGCAGAAGTTTGCAGATATGCTGTTGGACGCCTGCAAAGAGCCGGCGGCAGCAACGAAAGGAGGAGAGGGAGAATGCGCCCAAAAAGGCTTGTAATGAACGCGTTTGGCCCCTATGCGGGCGAGCAGGTCGTGGACTTTGCACAGCTTGCTGACGACGCGATTTTTGTCATCACCGGGCCGACCGGCGCGGGCAAGACCACAATATTCGATGCAATCTGCTTCGCGCTGTATGGCGGCGCCAGCAGCGAGTACCGTCTCAGCGAGCAGTTTAAAAGCCATCACAGCAGCCTGAAGCAGATTTGCAGCGTTGAGCTGACGTTTACAGTGGGGGAGCTGGAATATACGGTTCGCCGGGTGCCCAGGCAGATGAAGCTGGGGCGTGGGAACAGGCTTGTGGAACAACTGCCGCAGGCAACACTGGCGATGCCGGACGGCTCCGTCCTCTCGGGCGTGCAGAATGTCAACGCGGAGATGCCCGCGATTATAGGACTCAAGGAGAACCAGTTTAAACAGGTGGTCATGCTGCCGCAAGGAGAGTTCCGCAAACTGCTTGAGGCGGGAAGCGGCGAACGGCAGGAGATTTTCCGCAGGATTTTCAAAACCGGACTGTTCGACCGCATATCGGAGCTGCTGAACCTGCGCAGCCGTGAGATCCGGCACAGAGCCGAGGACGCGGGCAAAGCCATGCGCCATGCGCTGGACAGCGTGGACGCAGGCGGTGACGATGCGCTTCGAGATCTGCTGCAAGCCAACCCGCCGCATGTTGGGCGGGTGCTTGCGGCGCTCAAGGCGGGCTTGCAGGCCGACGGGGAGCGTTTGCAGACGCTCGAGGAGAAGTCTGCCGCGCTGGAAAAGGAGAGAAACGCGTTGGGGATTGAAGAGGCCCGCCGCCTGCACCAGAGCATCAGCCGTCTTGCACAGGTGCGGCAGGGCCTGTCCGCTCTTCTGGAGAAGGAGGCGCAGGTACGCCAGGGAATGGCGCGGGCGGCCAGGGGGCGCGCGGCCGAAGAAATCCGCTTGCGCGCCGCCCGGCCGCTGGAGGAGACCAAACAGGCGCTGGAAAAGCTGGCGGCAAGGCTTGCAGAAGAGCGTGCTGCCCAGCAGGCGCAGCGTACGGCGGAGGAAGCCGCGCAGGCAGACCTGCAAAGAGCTGGGAAGGGCCTGCGGCAGCGGGAAGAACTGACGGCGGCGCTTTCCCGCTGCGACGCGGCCCTGGAGAAACTGCGGGAAGCCGCACGGAAACAGAAGGCCCTCCGGGAAGCGGAGCAGCGCGCCGCCAGCTTGCAGGTTTTCTTAACAAAACTGGTCAAAATCGAACAGATGCTTGTGCTGCGGCAGTCGCACGCTTCGCTCGAAAAGCAAGCGGGTGAGTTGAAAGCCCTGCTTGCGGGTACCGCGGAATACAGACAGCAAATGCAGCGGTATCTTGCGGCCAAACAGAACTTTGACCGGATGTATGCCGCGTATTTGCAGGGGCAGGCGGGCCTGCTGGCGGCAGGGCTGCGCGAAGGCGAACCCTGCCCGGTCTGCGGTGCGCGGGAGCACCCCGAAAGGGCGGTTTTGCCTGCCAATGTGCCGGACAAACAGGCTCTGGAAGCCGCAAAGAAACAGGCGGAAGCAGCGCAGACGGCGCTGAACACCTGCGACGGAAGGTGCAAGCGGCTGTTCGGCGCGGTGCAGGCGGCGTTCGAGCCGCCGATGGACGAGGCTTCGCTCTACCGCGACGTCTCGCCTCTCGAAGCGCTTTGGCAGCGCGTATCACGGGAATATGCACAGAGCCAGGAGGCTTGCAGACAGGCGGAGACCGAGGTCCATACCACAATCGCCGACGCGCGCAAGCTGCGGGAACAGGGATATACGTCTCCCGAAGCCGTTGCCGCCGACCGCGGCCGGTATGAAGCCAGCCTGCAACGCGCCCAGGCACAGGTGGAGACGCTGCAAAGTGAGTTTGCGGCGTCCACCCAAGGTGTGCAGGAGGACGAGACAAGCGTGCTTTCACGGCAAGGCGAGCTGCGCCGCAAGCTGCAGGAACTCGACGCAGCCTATGAGGCGGCCAACCGGAGCTATCACGCAGCGGCCCGCGCGCGTGCCGCTGCGGATAAAGGTGTGCTGGCGCTTGTCAGCCGGCAGGACGAGCTGACGGCCCAGCACGAGGCGCTGCACAAACTGTTTGCCGAGCTGCTGGCCGCGCGCGGCTTTGCGTCGCAGAGGGCCTATGAGGACGGCCTGTGCGACCCGCAGGAGATCGAACGGCTGGAGCAGGCGGGCCGCGCTTTCGAGCGGGAGCAGGCCGCGCTGCGCGGCGAGGAAAAAAGCCTGTCCGAGCAAATCGCGGGCCGTGAAGCCGTGGATATCGGGCGCCTTGAGGAGCTGGAGCAGAAGTTTGCCGCGGCGCTTGCGGCGTGCAGGGAGGAGAGTATGCAGTTGTACAGCCGTGTGCAGCAAAACCGCCGTCAGCAGGACAATATTGCGCGTTTGCAAGAGCAAACGGAACGCCTGGTCGTGGAATATGAGCAGGTTGGCAGGCTCGCGCGCGTCGCGTGCGGGCAGAATGGGCGCAATCTATCGTTTGAGCGGTATGTGCTCACGGCATATTTTACCCAGATCATTGCGGCCGCCAACCTGCGGCTGAAGCGGATGACCGATTCGCGCTATCTGCTCAAGCGCAAGGAGGAAAAGGAGAAGGGCAACAGCGCTTCGGGGTTGGGGCTTGCGATTATCGACAACTATACGGGCAGGGAACGGGAGGTCGGCACGCTTTCGGGCGGCGAGGGCTTTAAAGCTTCGCTCGCGCTCGCGCTGGGGCTGGCGGATGTGATCCAGAACCATGCGGGCGGCGTACGCATCGAGACAATGTTTATCGACGAGGGCTTTGGCACGCTCGACCCTGCATCGCTCGACGGCGCGGTGGACACGCTGATGCGGCTGAAAAACGACGGGCGGCTGGTTGGCGTGATTTCACACGTGCCCGAGCTGCGGGAGAGGATTCCCGCGCGCATCGAGATCGTACCCTCCAAATCCGGCAGCAGCATTCGGATGCCGGGTGTCTGAAAGCCCCGTTGGAAAAGCGCCCGTAGTCCGGTTTCCCGGACAGCGGGCGCTTCTGCATTGTTCTTTATGATTCTTTCTGTTCCGGTTCCTGTGGCTTTTCGGTGCCGCATTTTTTGCAGACGAGC
>CATNEU010000045.1 GCA_950097605.1 uncultured Oscillospiraceae bacterium
CCACTGCGCTGTCGCCCTTTGTCTATCCGAATACGGCGTAGAATCAAATGGAGGAAGGTAGCGGCACCCCTTAACCAGATTTTTGCATCCTTTTTGTCTGCCAAAAAGGATGGGCCCGTCGCGGCCCGAGCGACAAATAAAAGGTTAGAGGAATATTAAAGGTTAAGGAGACCAAAGCCACAAAGAATCCCCCGTTGTGGCCCGAGCGACAAACTATAGGATAGATGCATCAAAAAGCTATATGTATAAAATAAAAGCCGAAGGGGATCGTACCACGATCCCCTTCGGCTTTTCCTAAAAACTATAACAATTCAGAGAGCGTATACCACTCGTCATAGTACCCAGAGAGCTTCTGCTTCTCTTCCTCCAGAAGAGAACACTTCTCCTGCATCCGCAGATATTCCCCATACACCTCCGGCGTTGCCATCTCGGCTTCGGTTTGGGCAATCAGCGCCTCGCAGTCGGCTATCAGTGTCTCGAGCTCCTTGAAGCGGCGGCGGTTCTGCGCTTCGAGACTCTTCTGTGCCTTGCTTTTATAGGAGACGGCGGCTTGCGTCTTTTTCTGCTCCATCGCCTGCGCGAGCTTTTGCTGCTGCTCCGCTTCCAACCGCCGCTGTTCTTCTCTTTCTTTGACCTCCAGATAGTCGTCGTACCGGCCTTCATAAAGGTGCAGGCCGTCGCGGTCGAGCTCCGCGATATGGGTGGGGATCTTGTTGAGCAGATACCGGTCGTGCGAGACGAACAAGATCGTTCCGTCATAGGCAAGCAGCGCATCCTCAAGCGACTCTTTGGCGAGCAGGTCGAGGTGGTTGGTGGGCTCGTCGAGGATCAGCACGTTGGCGCGCTCCATGATGAGAACCGCAAACGACAGTTTGGCCTTTTCGCCGCCCGAGATCACGCCAACCTGCTTGAACACGTTGTCTCCCGTGAGCAGCACGCAGCCGAGCACCGAGCGGATTTTTTGCTCGGTGCAGTTCGGAAAGCGGTCCCAAAGCTCATGCAACACCATCTTTTCGGGGTGCAACTGCCGGTTTTCCTGCTCATAGTAGCCGATCTTAACGTTTTTGCTCCACTCCACGCGTCCCTTTTTCATCTTTTCAATGCCCTGCACTGCCTTAAGAAAGGTGGATTTGCCGATGCCGTTGGCGCCGATCAGCGCAATGCGCTCGCCGCGGTGCATCGTCAGCGAAACATCCGGCACCAGTTGTTTGCGCGTCTCGCCGCTGCCGACGGCGAGTTCCATGCCGGTAACGGTCAGCACGTCGCGAAACGGCGCCATATCGGTTTCAAACCGGATGTTGGCGCGCTTGTCCGCCAGATGCGGCCGTTCGATCAGCTCCATGCGCTCGATGGCCTTCAGCCGCCCCTTAGCGCTTTTAGAGGTCGAGGCGCGGGCCATGTTGCGGTCCACATAGTCCTGCAAGGACGCGAGCGTCGCCTGCTGCTTTTCGTATTCCTTGCACTGCCGCTGGGTGGCCTCCTCCTTGAGCAGAACGTATTTGGAGTAGTTGCCGCGCCAGCTCGAAAGCCGGTGCCGCTCGATCTCCCAGATCGTTGTGACGATTTTGTCCAGAAAATAGCGGTCGTGCGAGACAACCAGCAACGCGCCTTTGTAGCCCGTTAAATAGCTTTCGAGCCAGCGCAGGGTTTTAAAGTCCAGGTGGTTGGTCGGCTCGTCGAGGATCAAAAGTTGCGGCTCCTCCAGCAGCAGCTTGGCAAGGGCCAGCCGGGTTTTCTCGCCGCCGCTGAGCTTGTCGATCATCATGTCGCAGGACTTATCGGCAAACCCCATGCCGTTCAGGATCGTCTTAATCTTAACCTCGATCAGATAACCGTCGTGTTTTTCAAAATTCTCCTGCATCACGGCGTAGTCGTGCGAGAGGGCGGCGAAGCGCTGCTCGTCGGCGATGACTTCCGGGGAGGCCAGCAGCTTTTCGGTTTGGCGCAGGCGGCTTTCCAGCTCGGTCAGCGCCGAGAACACGCGCATCATCTCCTGCCAGATCGTGTTATGCTTATCCAGGCCGGCGTTTTGCTCGAGCATGCCGACCGCCGCGCCGCTGCGCCGGGCGATCTCGCCGGAATCCGGCTCCTCCCTGCCCGTCAGCAGCTTCAGCAGCGTGGATTTGCCGGCGCCGTTGATGCCGATTAAGCCAATGCGGTCGTTGTCCTCTATTTTCAGGTGGATTTCCTCCAAAATGGTTTTCTCGCCATAGCTCTTATACAGATTTTCAGCCGATAGTATCATGGTTTGTCTCCTTATGTCTGCCCAGAGAGGCGGGGGAACGCCCGGCGGGACAGTATTGCATCATAGGGATTGCTGAGAACACCCATTTATTATAGCATCAGAACGCGCGCACGACAACATCTGCAAATGGCGCGGCCGGCACATCCATCTGGATGTGCCGGCCGCAGCAAAGCTATTGAGGCCGGACGAAGGGCCGTAGAGAGGGCGGCCGCGTCCGGTAGGAGCTGGCAATGGAAGGGATTGCGCGCGGCGGCAAACAGTGCCGGCGGCGGGTGCGCAACGGCTAGGTGGTGACGTACGGGCGCATTTTCTCCAACGTCTTTTCTCCGATGCCTTTGATTTTGACAAGCTCGTCGGCGGAGGAAAACGCGCCGTATTGGCTGCGGTAGTCGAGAATCCGCTGGGCAATTACCTCGCCGACGCCGGGAATCAGCATGAGGGCGGCTTTATCGGCCGTGTTGATGTTGACCACCTGCGAGCCTTTGGCGGGCGGCTTGGAGGAAGAAGCGGATTTTTTCGCTGTGGAGGAGGACGGTTTGGAGGAAGCGGGCCGGGAAGAACCGGCTGCGGCGGCGCTGTCCTCCGATTGTTCCGCCGGGCTTTCCGACGTCTCGCCGGAGGGCGGCTCCCCGTCGGACGCTTCGCCATCCTCATTTGTGGAAGGCGCCCCGCTGCCTAGAGAAGAAAGGCTCGCGGAGGCTGCGCTGCCAGCGCTCGGCAGATAGGCGGTTTCCACCGGGGAGAAATCCGGCGCGTAGAATGCGTTGAAGGCGATGATGACGCCGCTGAGTACCAGCGCAATGCAGAGCAATAGGCGCATGAGTTTGTCTTCCTGGTTCATCCGGCACCCCTCCGGCTGTTGATGTGGCGCGGCTGCCTCCAGACAGCCGTTTACGGCCCAAGTGAAGAAAAATCTGTAAATAGTATAGCATATACTTCGACAATATACAACAATAAAATGCAGAAAACCCGCATCCTGCAAGCGGATTCCTGATTTTGCGTGTCAAAGCGGCGGTTGACAGCCAAAACCGCCGGATGGTATAGTGAAAATGCCGTACCGCGTGTTATTCTTTGTTTAGATTTGTGTTAGACAGCGTTTGCAGCGGGGTGGTATTCTATGGGACAAGTGGGGCGTTTCCGCGGCGGAAGGGGAGAGGTGTATGAAGCTGCGCGACCTGTCGATTCGCAAGAAGCTTGTAATTTCCAATATCATGATGGTGCTGATCCCCGTGCTGATTGTGTTGGTGCTCTTAGTGGGGACGGTGGGCGGCCTGTTTTTGCTGGCCGGGCTCGGCACCAGGCCCAATTTGACCGATGCGGAGGGCGGCGTTACAAACTACCAGCTACAGTTCTCCTTCGACGATATCAGCGGCGACCTGGTGGACGGCGATTTTGCGCGGGACAGCCGGGAGGCCGTCAAGACCTGCCGGAGCCTTGAGGACGTCGGCCTGCGCATCTTGATCCAAGATGGGGAGGAAACGCTCTATCTGACCGAGAGCGCTTCCCGTCAGGAGATCGAGGGCCGGGTAGCGGCGTATACCGCCGGAGAGCCGGGCCGTTCGGTGTTTGTGCGCGAGCAGCATCTATTCATTTATACATCGCCCGTCCAGGCCGCGAACGGCCGGGCCGTCCAGATCTCCGCCGTCAGCGATACACTGCCGTTTGGCGGCGGTGGCGGCGAGCTGATCAACACCGTTAAAAGCGGTATTAAAATCGGCGCGGCGGTGGTGGGCGTGTCGGCGGTGGTGTGCATTGTGCTGACCGGCTTTTTGCTGGCGGGGGTGCTGTCCAAAAACATCCTGCGTCCGCTTGGTTTTCTGCGCCGGTCGGCCAGGGCGATCCGCGCGGGGAATCTGGACTGCCCTGCGGCCGGCTATGCCACGCACGACGAGTTCGGCGAGGTCTGCGCCGAATTTGACGCAATGCGCCTGCAGCTCAAGGCCTCTATGGAGCTGCAGCAGCGCTATGAAACCGGGCGAAAGGAATTGGTGGCCGGCATCTCGCACGACCTGTCCACGCCGCTGACCTCGATCAAGGGATATGTCAGCGGTCTGATCGAGGGCATTGCGGATACGCCTGAAAAGCGGAAGCACTATCTCCGCACGGTGTACGACACGGCCTGCAACATGGAAAAGCTTGTGGAGGGTTTGTTTTTATTTTCCAAGCTGGATTTGGGTGGCGTGCCGTTTCACTTTGAAACGGTGGAGCTGGGCGCCTATTTCGCGGACTTTTGCGAGGAGACCGCCCCGCGGCTCGAGCGGCAGGGGCTGGATTTGACGTTTGTGAAGCAAGCGGCCGGCCCCGCGCCCGCGCGCATCGACCGGGTGCAGTTTGGCCGCGCGGTGCAAAACCTCGTGGACAACAGTGTGAAGTATAAAAAGCCGGGCCGCGGCAGGCTCACGATTTCTCTGCGCCCGTGGGACGGCGGCTGGGAGATTGCGTTTTCGGACGATGGGCGCGGCGTGGGACAGCAGGAACTGGATAAAATTTTTGAAAGCTTTTATCGCACGGACCCCGCCCGCAGCAACGTGGCGGCAGGCAGCGGCCTGGGCCTTTCGATTACCAGACAGATTATAGAGCAGCACGGCGGCAGCATCCGTGCCGAGGGCGCCGCCGGGCGGGGGCTGACGGTTCGCGCCGTGCTGCCCGCCGCGCGGGAGGAGGAAACCGATGAAAAAAATATTGATCATTGAGGACGACAGAAGCATCGCGGAGCTGGAACGCGATTACCTCGAGGCGGGCGGGTTTGCAACCGAAACGGCGTTCGACGGCGAGACGGGGCTTGCCCGGGCGCTGGAGGACGAGTTTGCCTGCATTGTGCTCGACCTGATGCTGCCGGGCGTCGACGGCTGGAACATCTGCCGACGGGTGCGCGAGGCAAAGGACACGCCGGTGCTGATGGTTTCGGCAAGGCGGGACGATATCGACAAGGTGCGCGGCCTGGGGCTGGGTGCGGACGACTATATGGTGAAGCCGTTCAGCCCGTCCGAGCTGGTGGCGCGGGTCAAGGCGCACATTGCGCGCTATGAGCGGCTGACAGGCGGCGCGCCGGGCCGCCAGCCGCTCATCAGCGTCGGCGGTTTGGAGATTCACACCGAGGCCCGGCGGGTGTTTGTCGACCGCCGGGAGGTATCGCTGACCAACAAGGAGTTCGACCTGCTGCTGTTCCTTGCGCAGAATCCCAACATCGTCTTCAGCAAGGAGCGGCTGTTCGACCGCATCTGGGGGATGGATTCGCTGGGCGAGACCTCGACCGTGACGGTACACATCGGCCGCATCCGCGAGAAAATTGAGGCCGACAGCGCCAATCCCCGTTTTATCGAGACGGTTTGGGGCGCCGGCTACCGGTTTAAAAACTGATGGGCCTGCATGGCATACAATTCCTGCCCGCAAGACAGGCCCGCAGGCCGCGAAAATCCAGCGCAAAACTTGACGAATGCCGTGCAATGTTTTATACTTTTAGCGGCATATCTAGGATATACACGCCCCGCCCGCTGCAAACGGCGGCCAGGGGCGGTTTGTTCTGTCCGTTTTTGCGGGGAAGACCGGCCGGCGCTGTTCTATGCCCGCGCCTGCGGACGCTGCACAAGAGATTTGGAGTGAATAGTGGATGCAAGAGTATTATGAATTGCAGGTTGCCGGACTCACCCGGCGGCTGCCGATTTGTCCTGTGAATGAAAAGCTGTCGATCGCGGCGTTTGTGATGTTTTCGGATGTGGAGATCACGGTTGCCTGCGCGCGCGAGCTGCTCAAACGCGTGCCCGCGCACGACGTGCTCCTCACGGCGGAGTCCAAGGGGATCCCGCTGGCCTATGAGATGGCGAGACAGGAGGGGCTGCGCTACATCGTTGCGCGCAAGACCACCAAGCTGTATATGAAAGACCCGATTGCCGTGCAGGTGAAATCCATCACCACCGCCGCGGTGCAGACGCTCTACCTCGACAGCAGCGAGGCCGACTATTTGCAGGGGAAACGCGTGCTGATTGTGGACGACGTCATCAGCACCGGGGAGTCGCTGCACGCGCTGCAATCCCTTGTCGAGCAGGCGCGGGGCGTCCCGGCCGCAAGCGCGGCGGTGCTCGCCGAGGGCGAAGCCGCCGACCGGAAGGACATCGTGTTTCTCGAACGGCTTCCGGTATTCATAAAATAGCGGCTGAAACGCCGGAATCGCGGGCGGTTTGGCGGGAACGCCTGTATCACCGGATTTTAACCAAATTGCAATCAACATTTTATCTCGATTGGGTTGCATGGCAAGCCATTTCCTGTATAATAAATAGGGAATGGCATTCAATCGAGGGGCTGCAACCACACGGACGCGCATGCGCGCCCCCGGCAGACGGCATGCGGGGGCTTTCCTTATTATGGGGAGACCGTCGGGGTTGCGGCCTTTTGTTTTGCAGTCCGGCGCGCTGCCGTTGGCGCGCCGGCGAAAATGCGCACAGGATGGGTGGGAACAACCGTGAAGAGGACCTTTGCCGTGGCCGGGCTTTGCTATACGCTTGCGATGATTGCCGCCTGTCTGGCGGGGTTTAACGTCGCGGCCGTTCTGGGCGTTCTGCTGGGCGCCGCCGCGGTCGTGCTGCTCTGCGTGCAGAAAACGCGCAGAGCACGGCTGCTGCCGGCCGCCGTGCTTGCAGCGGCTGCGGCCTTCGGTGTTTTTTGCGGATACACATGGTCCTCGTTGCAGCCTGTCTGGAGGGACTATACGAGCACGGCGCAAACCGTGGAGGGCCAGGTGACCCGGGTGGACAAGTCTGCAAACGGCGTCTGGTATATGCTGCTGGACATGCAGGTTGCGGATGGCTCGCACCAGGTC
Organism: uncultured Oscillospiraceae bacterium; assembly: GCA_950097605.1. Classification (GTDB taxonomy): domain Bacteria; phylum Bacillota; class Clostridia; order Oscillospirales; family Ruminococcaceae; genus CATNEU01. The sequence continues at coordinate 7,062 of CATNEU010000045.1, forward strand.
GGCGCCCGCCTGTACGGCGACTGTGCCGCCGAGACGGAGCCGGGAGATTGGGTGCGGGTCGCCGCCCGGTTTTTCGAGGAAACGCCCGGTGCGCGGGATTTGTCCGACGGCATTTTGCTAACCGGCTATGCCGATACGCTGCTGGGCCGCGCCGCGCCGAAAGGCACGCCGCTCTGGCTGCATCTGCGGCATGCAAACGACCGCCTGACCGAATCGATCAAAACGGCGGTGCCCGGCTGGCGCGGCGACGCGGTTGCCGCCCTATCCATCGCGGGCGGCGACCCGCTGCCCTATGAGGTGTCGAGGGATTTTTCGCGCAGCGGCGTTGCGCACCTGCTGTCGCTCTCGGGCATGCACCTCTCGATTGTATCGTTTCTGATGCTGGCGGTGCTGCGAAGGCTGCGGCTGCCGGACCGCGCCGCCTATCTTGTCAATTGCGCCGCGCTGGTGGGGTATATGGCCCTTGTGGGCCTGCGGCCCTCGGTGCTGCGCGCGGGCGTTATGCTGCTGGTATATTATCTTGGGCTGACCTTTGGCAGGCAGAGGGATTCGCTGAACTCGCTTGGATTCGCGGCGCTCGTGGTTGTGAACATCAACCCGTATAACGCGCTCGACGGCGGTTTTCTGCTGTCGTTTTCCGCGACGCTGGGCATTCTGCTGTTCCAGCCAAAAATCTGCCTGCTGCTTGAAAAAGGGCTTGTGAAATGCAGGGTGCCCTGCGCCAGGCTGCACGTTTTGGTCGAATGCTTGGCGGTTACGGTGTCGGCTGTATTCTTGTCGGCGCCGGTTGCGATTCTTGCGTTTGGACAGGTTTCGCTTGTTGGCTTTTTCGTGAATCTCATCGCGGCGTTTCTTGCGCCGGTCATTATTGGATGCGGGCTGCTCTGCGCGCTGACGGGGCTTGTGCCGTTTCTCGCGTTTGCGTCGAACGGTTTGGGATTCGCCGCGGGGCTCTGCGTGTGGATGATGCGGAAAATCTGCGGCTTTTGCGCCTGGCTGCCGTTTGCGGTTGTGCCTGCGGGCATGGAATTTGTCTATCTTTGGCTGGGCGGGTCGCTGATCCTGTTCGGCGTGTGCGTGCTGCGCTTTGCGAAGTGGCGGCAATTCCTGGTTGCAGGGCTGCTCAGCGTCTGTTGCCTGCTGACAGGATTTGTCTCGAACGGCCTTGTGAACATCGGCGTCACGCGGATTTCCGTTGTCAGCGTGCAGGGCGGCAATCTTCTGGTGCTCTCCCGCGGGTCGCACGCCGCCGTGATCGGGGACGTGCACACCAGCTCGCAGGCCGTGATGGCCGACCGCCTTCTGCGGACCAGAGGCATTGATACGGTCGATTTGCTGCTGGTGCCGCCGGGTGTTAAGGAGCCCGCCTCGGCGGCGGCGCGGCTTGCGGATTACCTGCGGGTGGATACCGCGCTCGCACCGGCGGAGCTGGATGTATACGAAGCGCTGTCATCGGTTCGGGAAAACTGCGTTTCCCCGCTGGCCGACGGGATGTCCCTCACGCTCTGGGAGGATGTGCAGATATCGGTGCATAGGGGGCCGGAGGGCGCTGTGCTGGACCTGCTGGTGGACAGGGCGCGTTTTGTGTATA
>CATNEU010000046.1 GCA_950097605.1 uncultured Oscillospiraceae bacterium
TCCCGTTTTTGGGGCAGTGGGATATGGGGCTGCTCTATTACCCGGTGATGTTTCTCGGCATTATCTTTATTGTCAACGCGGTGAATATCACCGACGGTATCGACGGGCTGTGCAGCTGCGTGACGTTTGTGGTCGCGCTGGGCTATATGATCATTGCAAACATCCTGGGCTTCACGGGTATGAACCTGCTTGCGGCGGCGCTTGGCGGCTCGCTGGTGGCGTTTCTGATTTACAATTTCAACCCCGCCAAGGTGTTTATGGGCGACACCGGCTCGATGTTCCTGGGCGGCCTGGTGGTGGCGTTTGCGTTCGGGATGGGCATTCCGGCGATATTGGTGCTCTCTGCGCTGCTGTATATCATCGAGGCGCTCTCGGTTGTGATCCAAGTGACCTATTTCAAGCTCACGCATGGCAAACGGCTGTTTAAAATGAGCCCGATTCACCACCACTTTGAAATGTCGGGCTACAGCGAGGTGAAAATCTGCGTGACCTTCTCGCTGGTGGCGCTGGCCGGCGTGGTGCTCGCGGTGTTTGCGGTGCTGCAGATGCTCCGATGAAGAAGCCGCCTGCATGTTTTGCCCGAAAACAGCCCATCCTAGAGTGTATGTGAACATTGCCGCCGATTCCTCCTGTTGGCTGCCGGCTACGGTGTGCGGTCCGCAAGAGGGCGGCGCTACCTGTTAGAGAGTATGTCCCGCGGGCTGCAAATGCCGCAGCCCAAAAGGTGTGGGGAGCCCAGCTTACGCGGGCAGGCCGCGTGGGGTGGATTCCCCACAAGAAGCGATGGTTCCCGGCCGGGGCGCGCCCCGGCGCAGGAAAAAGACCGACGGTCAGAACGCGATGGTACGGAGGTGCAGACGATTGACAAGCTCCCAGAAAAAAACGCGGGGAACGCCCCGCCGCAAAGGCGGCTTCCGAGAGGGGCTGAAAGGGGCCAGCCTCGCCTTTAAAAAGGGCAAGATCGACGTCACGTTTCTGATCTTGATCCTGCTGATCCTGGTAACGGGCCTGATTATGCTGTTTTCAGCGAGCTTCCCGTTTGCCTATTACAACGAGGGCAACAGCTACCACTTTATTCTGCGCCAGGCAATGTGGGCGCTGATGGGCGTGGTCGGTATGATTGCGATTTCGTATTTCGACTATCACCTGCTGCGCAAGCTGATTAAACCAATGGTGATCGTGACGTTTTTGCTGATGTTCGTGCCGCGTATCTACCCGCCGACCAAGGGCGTTTACCGCTGGATCTATCTTGGGTCGTTCTCGTTCCAGCCCTCTGAAATAGCAAAGTTTGTGGTCATTGTGCTGTTTGCGCATCTGCTGGCGAAAAACTACGCAAAAATTCAGGCGCCGGTCAGCGTCCGTTTCAAGCCGTCGGATTCCGCCTCCAAGCGCCGGCGCAAAAACCGCTGGGCAAAGATCTGGAACGAACTCAAATACGGTGTGGTCCCGTTTTTCCTGGTATTTGCCGTGGTCATTGCACAGATGATGCTGCAAAAGCACCTGTCTGGAACAATTTTGATCCTGCTGATTGGATTTGTGCTGATGTTTGTAGGCGGCACGCCGCTCAAATACTTTGCGGTGGGCGGCGGCTTTGCAGCCGCGGCGCTTACCTACGTCGTGTTCTTCACCGACATACTGACCTATGCGACCTCCCGCCTGGAGGGCTGGCTGGATCCCACGCTGGATATCACGGGCACCACCTTCCAGACCTACCAGTCGCTGCTGGCAATTGCCTCGGGCGGGCTGATGGGCACCGGTTTCGGCGCCTCGCGGCAGAAATACCTCTATGTGCCGGAGCCGCAGAACGATTTCATCTTCTCGATTATCTGCGAGGAGCTGGGGTTCATCGGCGCGGTGGCGGTTGTGTTGCTGTTTGTGCTGCTGGTGTGGCGCGGTTTTGTCATTGCGCTGCATGCAAAGGACCGCTTCGGCGCGCTGCTGGCGGTCGGCCTGGTGTTCCAGGTGGGCCTGCAAGCAATGCTGAACATCGCGGTTGTGACCAACACAATCCCCAACACCGGCATCAGCCTGCCGTTTTTCAGCTATGGAGGCACCTCGCTTGTCATGCTGCTCTGGCAGATGGGGTTGGTGCTCTCGGTTTCGCGTTTTTCAAGGCTGGAGAAAACCTGATGAAGTGTCTATCCAGATCAATTCATGCGTATGAGAGACAACAGAGCCGCCCCGCCGCGTGCCGGCAGGGTGAAAACGACCGAAAGGGGACGTGATGCAGGGTGAGAGTTTTGTTTACGGGGGGCGGCACCGCGGGGCACATCAATCCCGCGCTGGCTGTGGCTGCCACTGTGAAAGAAAAGGACCCGCACGCAGAAATCCTATATGTTGGCACCGAGCGCGGTATGGAATCCAAATTGGTTCCCGCCGCGGGATTTGCATTTGAGACCATCGACATCCGCGGTTTTGTGCGCAGCTTCAGCCCCAAAAGCATTCTGAAAAACCTTGCAACCGTGGGCAAGGTGCTTGGCGCGGAGCATCGCGCCGGAAAAATCCTGGAGAAATTTCGTCCGGATGTTGTGATGGGAACCGGCGGCTATGTCTGCGGCCCGGTCGTCAAAAAGGCGGCTGCGATGGGGATTCCCACCGTCATCCACGAGCAAAACGCGTTTCCGGGCGTAACCATCAAGTTGTTGTCCAAAAAGGCCGACCGGGTGCTGCTGGCGGTGGAGGAGGCTGGAAAGCATCTGGACCCGTCGGTCTCCTATACCGTGACGGGCAACCCGGTGCGCAGCGGCTTTTTGTATACCACCAAAAAGGAAGCGCGCCGTGAGCTTGGGCTGGACGACCGCATGGCGGTTGTCTCGTTCGGCGGCAGTTTGGGCGCGGAGCGCGTGAACATGGCGGTGGCGGATCTGATTGCCTGGAGCGTCCGGAAAAAGCAGATTCAGCACATCCACGCGACCGGCCGCTATGGTACCGAGCTGATGCCGCAGTTGCTCACCGAGCGGCGGGTGAACCTGGCGCAGAACCCCCAGGTGGATATCCGGGAGTACATAGACAACATGCCGCAGTGCTTTGCGGCCGCGGACCTGATCATTTGCCGCGCCGGAGCGATCACGCTCAGCGAGCTGCAGGTCGCCGGACGCGCGGCCATTTTGATTCCGTCGCCCAACGTCGCGGAAAATCACCAGTATCACAATGCGATGGTGTTGGTGCACCATGGCGCGGCGCGGATCATCGAGGAGAAAGACCTAACGGGTGAGAAGCTGATTCAGATGGTGAAAGAGCTTCTTGAAAACCCCGAAAAGCTGGCCGCTCTGTCAAAGAACGCCGCGAAGATGGCCATTGTGGACACCAATGACCGGATCTATGACGTGATCCGGCAGCTTGCCGGAAACAAGTGAGGCGGCTGCAATTAAACGGGCGGTTTTCGCTGGCGCCAGCGAAAACCGCCGCGGTGAGGGACAACCCTCCCGCTGCTTTCACCAAACCCTTTTGCAGAGCATATGATGGGTTTGCAAGGGTAGTCGATAGGGATGCAGATGAACCGGACGGCGCACCAGCGGGCTGTGAGGCCTGCCGGGCGTCCTGTCTGTGATGGATCATGACTGGAATTTCCTGTCGGACCGCTATTCTCTGCTTTTGCGAAAGGGTGTGTGATATGTCGAAATACGTACTACAGGGCGGCCGGAAACTGCGGGGAGAGCTTGCAGTGCACGGCGCGAAAAACGCAGCCCTGCCCCTGTTGGCAGCAACCATACTGGGGGCCGGAGAAAGCGTTTTGCACGGCTGCCCGCACCTGTCCGATGTGGACGCGGCCATTCGGATTCTGGATTACCTGGGCTGCGGCGCCAGGCGCGAGGGGGACACCGTGATCGTTGACACGTTAAACCTCACGCACTTTGACGTGCCCGAAGAACTGATGCGCGAGATGCGCTCCTCGATTGTGTTTCTGGGCGCAATTGTTTCGCGCCTTGGAAAGACCCGGCTGTCGTTTCCGGGCGGCTGTGAAATTGGCACACGCCCAATCGACCTGCATCTGATGGCGCTTCGCGCGCTGGGGCTGCAGATCAAAGACGAACATGGCTATCTGGACTGCTCGGTAGACGGCAGACTCAAAGGCGCGCCGGTCACTTTCTCGTTTCCGAGCGTGGGCGCAACCGAGAACACGATGCTCGCGGCGGTCATGGCCGAAGGCGTTACGACGATCACCAACGCAGCGAGGGAGCCGGAGATCATCGACCTTGCCCAGTTTTTAAACAAGTGCGGCGCGAGGATCAGCGGCGCGGGCGAGGGCACCATTGTGATCGAGGGCGTGGAGCGGCTGCACGGTGCGGAACACACGGTGATTCCCGACCGCATTGCCGCGACGACCTATCTGTGCGGCGGCGCAGTCACACAGGGGGATATCCTGCTGACAAATGTTGTTCCGGCCCAGCTTGCTTCTGTGCTCACGGTGTTTGAGCAGGCGGGCTGCGACGTCAGGGTGCGGGAGAACGCCGTGCGGCTGCTCGCACCCAAACGGCTGCGGGCGGTCGATGCGATCCGCACGATGCCCTATCCGGGCTTCCCGACCGATGCGCAGGCGCCAATTATGGCGATGCTCACGCTTGCGGAGGGGTCGAGCATGTTTGTGGAGAATATCTTTGAAAGCCGGTATAAGCATGTGCCGGAGCTGATCCGGCTGGGCGCGAACATCAAAACCGAAGGCCGTGTGGCCATCGTGGAAGGCGTGCCCAAGCTCACCTCGGCAAAGGTTTCGGCAACCGATTTGCGCGGCGGCGCGGCGCTTGTGGTTGCGGGGCTTGCAGCAGAGGGAGAGACGCAGGTGGATGGACTGCGGCACATCGACCGAGGCTATGACGGGCTGGAGGAAAACCTGATCAAGCTCGGCGCCGCGATCCGGCGGAAATAGCCGCCGGCATCCGGCGGAAAGCGGACACAGGCAGAGAAAGCTGGAGGAATGTTGTTTCTATGAAAGACGTTGTGAAAAAAACGCGGCCTGGCGGAAACGGCGCTGTGGACAAAGCGCCCGAGGCCGGCAAAAGGCGCCAGCGGCGAAGAAGAAAACGCAGGGCGTTTTCCTATTCGCTTTTGGTGCTGTTTGTGCTTGCGAGCGCGCTCGCGATCTGTGTCTGCGTGTTCTTTCATGTGGAGACGTTCGAGATCAAGGGCGAAAGCCCCTACACGGGCGAGGAGATCATTGCCGCAAGCGGCTTTGCAAAGGGGGACAACCTCTATGCACAGAGCTGCGGGGCCACACAGAAGCGCATACGGGAAGCGCTCCCCTATGTGGAGCGGGTGACGGTGCGCAAAGAGATACCCAGCACCATCGAGATACAGATTCAGCAGTCGGTTCCCACCTTCTATACGGAGGCGGAGGGGAACGGCTATATCCTCAGCGATGGACTCAAGGTTTTGGAGAAAACCAGTGAAGGGCGGGACAACCCCGGCCTAATCCGTGTATACGGCATGCAGCTTCCCGGCGCGGTGCCGGGAAAAACGCTGCAACCGGACCAGAATACCGACGTGGAAATGCTGTCGGAAATCTATGACAGTATGGTGCAAAACGGTATCAAACCGGTTAAAAGCATTGATTTGCGCGATAAAAATGCGGTATCCTTTGTATACAACGAGAACATCCGCGTGCAGTTGGGCTCGATGAGTCAATTGTCCTATAAGCTGACCTTCGTCAAAAAGGTGATTCAAGACAAGATCAGCGAGGACGAGCGGGTGATTGTGGACGCATCCCAGGCAGGCAGGGTTTCGGTCCGGCCGGACCGGGCTGCGGCGTGACAGCATGATTGGGCAGAAAACACGCCTTTGCGCGTGAAGAAATACATAGGTGAACAAACGGACGCCGGCGGTCTGCCGCCGGGAGAAGGGCAGAAGGGGGAGGGTCTGTGAAAAAAAGAGGGACAAACCTGATTGTGTGCATGCTCTGCGCCGCGCTGGCGTTTACCTTTACGGTACAGATTCGCAGCGTGAAGCGCAACAACAATGTCAAGGGCGCCGACCAGCTACGCGCGGAGGAGCTGCAAAAGAGCTTGACGAATGAGACAGACAAAAATAGAAAGCTCGAACAGCAGCTCGACCAGTACAAGCGGGATATTGACGAAATGCGGCGGCTGATGGGGGAGGACGGCACGATTTCCGAGGCGGTCCTTTCCCAGCTACAAAACGCCGAGGTGCTGGCCGGCACGGTTGCCGTGGAGGGTCCGGGCGTCAGCGTGATGATGGACGATATGGGCAGGATGCCGGCCGGCGGTGCCGATCCCAACCAGTTCGTCATCCACGACTCGGATATTTTGCAGGTGCTCAACGAGCTGCGCGACGCGGGTGCGGAGGCGCTTTCGATCAACGGGCAGCGGGTGCTCGCAAACACCGAGGTGCGCTGTGCGGGCAACGTGCTGAGTATCAACAACGAGCGGACCTCCGCGCCGTTTGAAATCCGGGCCATCGGGGACCCGCAGAAGCTTGCCTCTGGCCTGCTGATGCGCGGCGGCGTGGCGGACACTTTCCAGCAGCTCGGCATCGAGGTGAAGGTCACGCAGCTACAGCAACTGGAAATTCCGGCGTATCACGGGGGCCTGGGCTTTGAGTACGCCAAGCCGAGCGAAGGAGGCGGGAGATCATGATGGTGCTGTTTGGTCTTTTGGGCATTGCGGCAGGCATCGCGCTCGGCATGCTGTTTCCGGGATACATACCCAAGGAGCTTTCGATTTATGTGGCGGTTGCGGTGCTGGCCGGAATCGACTCGCTGCTCGGCGGTCTCAAGGCCTATGTCAAGGGCACCTTCAAGCTGCGCATCTTTGTTGCGGGCTTCCTGTCGAACATTATTTTGGCGATTCTTGTCACATACATTGGAAAACTTTTGGGCGTTGATGTGTATCTGATCGTTTTAATCGTCTTTGGCACCAGAATGTTTAAAAATATCGCGGAATTACGCAGAAGATTATTGAAATTCTGATAGGAATCTGCTAAATTATAAGTATATGTTTATACTGTGTGGAATATTCTGAACAAATTGTGGGGAGACACTTTGCGGTTCATGCTGTGGGTTTTGGAAACCCTGACCGCCTGAAAAGGTCCCTGGAGTTTCCGGAAAACGAGGAGTTTTGCAAAATTCTGGTTTCGCCGGCGGGCGGATGGCTGCACAGCATGCCTGTTTATAAAATTTCTATTGGGGGACAGTGCAATGAATTTTATGTTGGATAATGATTTTGAGAAAATAGTTTCCATAAAGGTCGCCGGTGTCGGCGGCGGCGGCGGCAATGCGGTCAACCGCATGATCAACAGTGGATTGCAAAGTGTGGAGTTTCTCTCGGTGAATACCGATGCGCAGGCGCTCAACCGCTCTCAGGCCACCCAGAAGATTCAGATTGGGGATAAGCTGACCAAGGGCCGCGGCGCCGGGGGCAGCCCTGACAAGGGCCAGCGCGCCGCCGAGGAGAGCCGCGAGGAAATCGCGACCGCTCTCAAGGGTGCGCAGATGGTGTTCATCACGGCCGGTATGGGCGGCGGCACCGGTACGGGAGCCGCGCCGATCGTTGCCGAAATTGCCAGAGAGCTCGGCATCCTGACGGTTGGTATCGTAACCAAGCCGTTTGGCTTTGAGGGCCGCAAGAGAATGTCGCAGGCAGAAGCGGGCATCAGCGCGCTCCGGGAGCACGTCGATTCGCTCGTCGTGATCCCGAATGAACGGCTCAAACTGATTTCGGAGCAGAAGATCACCCTTGCAACGGCGTTTGAGGCGGCGGACGACGTGCTGCGCCAGGGCGTGCAGAGCATCTCGGACCTGATCAACCAGCCGGGACTCGTCAACCTGGACTTTGCGGACGTCACGACCGTGATGAAGGACGCGGGCTATGCGCATATGGGCGTGGGCCGCGCGCAGGGCAAGGACAAGGCCGAGCAGGCCGCTGCCGCCGCGATTTCCAGCCCGCTGCTCGAGACCTCGATCGACGGTGCAAACGGCGTCATCATCAATGTGACCTCCTCCCCGGATATCGGGCTCGACGAGGTGGAGACCGCCTGCTCGATCATCAGCGACGCCGCGCATCCCGACGCGAATATCATCTGGGGCGCCGCGTTTGACGATTCGCTGCAGGATGAAATGATTCTCACGGTGATTGCGACCGGCTTTGATACCGACTTCACCGAAAAGGCCAACGACGTCTCCTCCTATGTTTCCAAACTCGCGGCGAAGCTTTCCAATACGCCGCCGATGATGAAGGTGGACGCCACGGCTGACAGCGAGGACGACTACCGGGATATTCTGAATATCTTCAATCAGAAGAAATAGACATTGATACAGTGCAGAAAGGGGAGCGGCGGTGCGCCGCCGCTCCCCTTTCTGTTTTGCGTTGCCCGGAAGGAGGAGGCAAAAGGTGGATTCCAGAACAGCCCGGCTTGTGCAGGAGATGGTGTGCTATGAAGAGGGCTGCGCCGCGCGCGTGCACCATGTTCTCAAGGTGTTTGCGCTGGCGCAGACAATCGGCACAGCGGAAAAGCTGGGCCCACACACCCAGTTTGTGCTGGAAACCGCCGCACTGACGCACGATATCGGTATCCGGCCCAGCCTTGTGCGGTATGGGCAGAGTGCGGGCTGCTATCGGCAGCAGGAGGGACCGCCTGTGGCCAGAGCGCTCCTGCTGCGGCTGGGCTATGAACACGA
>CATNEU010000047.1 GCA_950097605.1 uncultured Oscillospiraceae bacterium
CAGCAGGTCCTGCAGCATCTCGATATCCTCAGGGTCCACAACCTCGGGTTTAATGTTGATCGCCAGCACCTCGCGGCTGCCCTTGATCACAACCTCCACAGCGCCGCCGCCGGCAGTTGCCGCGTATTCCTTTTCGTCAAGCTCCTCCTGGATGCGGGCAACCTCGTCCTGCACCTTCTGGGCCTGCTTGATGACGTTGTTCATGTTGTTGTTTCCGCCAAAGTTCTGTGGAATTTTCACTTTCATTTTTCTTTCCTCCATTTATGGTAATGCAAGCAAATGCTTTTTGACGTTTCAATGGGCCATGGATTTACGGAAGTTCCTTGACCGGAACGCCGGCCTCCCCCGCCTGTTTTTGAAGCAGCTCGAGCGGGTCCTCGGGCGCGGCCTGCGGCTGCTTTCCGCCTTCGTCGGCCCGGATGAAATACTCGCCGCCCGTTGCAAGCTTCACAATGTTGTGCATAGCCGTCTGGTTCTGTTCTTTGGAAATAAACGAGGCAAAAAAGCTGTTGTCCACCTGCACATACAGGATGTCCCCCTCGGCGCGCGCGCGCGAGGCGGAGAGCATGCCGTATACCGGCGGCGCTTTTTCCTTGAGGCAGGCCAGCACCTTTGCCCAGTCGCCTTCTCCAAACGAGCGGGACGGCGCGGGGTTTGCCTCCCTCTGTGCGGCGGGCCGGGCCGGTTCGTCCGGTTTGCCCGGCTCCGCTGTTCCAGCCGCCCGCCCCGGCATATCCGGCTCTGCCGAAGACGCCGGAACCGGTGCGGCCTGCACCGCCGCCCCTTCCCGGATGGCCGCCTCGAGCTTCTCGATGCGCTCGAGCAGCGCAGGGGCCGAAGCCTCCAGGCCTTCGCCGCAGAGACGCACCAGGCACATCTCCAGCGCCACGCGCTTGTTCGGCGAACGGTGCATCCGTTCGAGCGCCTCCTCGAGCACCGAAAGCACCGAGAGCACGCGGCTCATTTTAAACCGCGCACACTGCGCCCTGAGCTGCGCCGCCTCGTCGGGCAGCAAAAACGCCAATTTTTCAAAGTCGCCGGGCATCGCCTTGGCAAGCATGATGTTGCGGAAATGCAGCACCAGCTCCTCGCAGAGCTTTTCCAGATCCTTGGACTGGGCGTACAGCCGGTCAACAAGCCGCAGCAGCCCCGCAGCGTCCTTCTCCGCGAGCAGGCTGCACATCTCGAACAGGTGCTCCCTGCCCGCGACGCCCGCGCATTCGGCCACAACGTCCAGCGTGACCTCGGGATGCCCCGCGCGGCACTGGTCCAGCAGGCTAATCGCATCACGCAGGCCGCCGTCCGCCAATCTCGCAATCAGCCGGGCCGCGTCCGCTTCGAGCGGGAAGCCCTCCTCCTGCGCGATACGCTCCAGCCTGCCCGCAATCGCGTCGGGCGGGATGCGCACAAAGTCGAACCGCTGGCAGCGGGAGAGGATGGTCGGCAGCACCTTGTGCACCTCGGTGGTCGCAAGGATGAACAGCACGTGCGGCGGCGGCTCCTCCATGATCTTGAGCAGCGCGTTGAACGCGCCGGAAGAGAGCATGTGCGTCTCGTCGATGATATAGACGCGGTATTTGCAGCTCGCCGGGACATAGGCGGATTCCTCCCGTAGCTGGCGGATGTTCTCCACGCCGCTGTTGCTCGCCGCGTCGATCTCGATCACGTCGAGGATCGAGCCGTCCTCAATGCCGCGGCAGGATTCGCACGCGAGGCAGGGATTGCCCTCCACGGGGTGCAGGCAGTTGACCGCCTTGGCAAGAATTTTCGAGCAGGTGGTTTTTCCGGTGCCGCGCGACCCCGTAAACAAGTAGGCGTGCGCAAAACGGCCGGTCTGCACTTCGTTTTTGAGGGTTTCCACAATGTGCTCCTGGCCGACGACGTCGTCGAACACCTGGGGCCTCCATTTTCTATACAACGCCTTGTAGCCGCTCATCACTTGCCCCTCCTCCGACCGGCGGCGTGTCCGCACAAACAGGTGCGGACAGCGCGCACCGGCAAAATAAAAAGCACGAGTACCCCGCGGGAAACGGGAGTCCCACGTGCATTTTAACATACAGATATACAGATGAAACTGCGGCACACGGGGGAATCCGCTTAATGCTGCTCGGTTCCCCGCCTGACATGGTTCGCGGCGCCCCGTTGCACAGGACCCGTATATCTGTATGTTAAAGTGCACATCGTCATACTCATGCTTTTGCTGCTCCATTCACAGCTATATTATTATAGCGGATTGTGGCCGCAATTGCAAGAGCATTCTTGCCTTTTCCCGCAAAAACACACTTTTCCGGCCATGGCGGCGTTCTTTCCTGCGCGCCATCCCGAAATTGTTTTTAGTATACAACAATTTCCGATTGGATTCAACCGGAAAAGGCAAACCCTCCTCCCCGCGGCGCGCAGAAAATTCTGACAAACCCCTTGCTGCAAAAAAGCCGGCCCCCGAATCAAACAGGGACCGGCAAATTCTCTGTGACGCCTCTATACACAGCAGAGGTACCCTCCACACACCGTCAGGCGGATTCTCCGCACAGCTCCCGCAGGTTGGCGAAAAGCTGCGTCCGGGTATTTTGAAATCCTTCCGGGTCGTTATACTGGTTTTTGAGGATATAGGCGTCGGCCAGCAGGAACAGCAACTGATACAGCCTGCGTTTGCGCACCCGCCCGGGCGCGTCGAAGGCATCGTCCCCCGAGACGGCGCGGTAGCCCGCAAAAAAGTCTTCTCCGGTCATCCACTGGCAGGCGAACTCAAAGTCCGGGTCGCCCCAGACCGCCCGGTCCGCATCTATGACGGCTGCAACCTGCCAGCCGCCCTGTTTCTCCGCCACAAGCACGTTGCCCACCCAGAGATCCGCATGCACAAGCCTGGGCGTCTTCACCTGGGAAAACAGGTCCCGATGCTGTTCAAAAAGCCGCAGCATCTCTGCAACATCCTCCGTGCGCAGCACGCCGCCTTCCACCGCCCTGCGGCCGTTTCGCCGCACCTCATCGGTCAAAAACGCAAACCAGCTTTCGCTTCCGCCGCCCGCAAGGATCTCCGAAACGCGGCCGAAACGCTCGCCCGTGACCGCATGGAACTGCGCGGCGATTTCGCCAATGCGGCGGTAGATCGCGGGCCTGTCGCTCTCGGGCACCCGCTCGTCCGACAACGGCAGGCTCGGGATGTATTCCACAAAGCTGTAGTCACGGTCGATGATGTCCCTGCTCGTATCGCAAACCAGCATATTGGACGCGGGAATCCCGCGCCGCGCGCAGATGCTATCAATATATTGCTCCGCAGGCATCAGGTTCTGCTCAAAATCCAGCAGCAGGTGGCGGTTGACCGGCCCCAGGCGCAGCACCAGCTTCCGCGGCGCCTGTTCCCCGATGGAGACAAGATAGGTGGTGTTGAAAAGGCCGCCCGCAAGCAGTTTCGCCTCCTGCAACGGCTGCATCGGAAAGTGCTTTTGCACGAGCTGTTTCAGCACGCCCTCTTCCTCCGGCTTGAAAAGACTGGATTTAACATTCATGCGCCTCTCTCCTTTTGCCCGGCCGGTCCGGCCGGGTCTTTATTCTGTGCGCATTATCATACCCTATTTTTTATGCAATTGCAATCCCCGCGCACCCGCTATTTTGACAACTTGTGCGCCGGTGCAAAATTTTATCTATTTTTACTGGTAAGGTATTGTGTTACGCACAGTACCGTGCTATAATGATTGGGAAAACACGGGAACGGGCGGCTGTTAACCCATTGTAATGGATCTGTAAACCCGCCCCGGTTGCTTTTCAAGCGGCAAACCCGTAAAATAAACCCGTTTATAGATACCATTTTTTCGTTCACTTTATGTCTATATAGAAAAAAGGAGGTCGTCTGCATGTCCACGGCTGTCTTGGAAATTCAGGGAATCAGCAAAACCATGGGCAAACGAAAAGTCGTCGACAACGTGAGCTTCACGGTCAACGCCGGGGAGGTGTTTGGCTTTCTGGGGCCGAACGGCGCCGGCAAAACCACCACGATCAAAATGGCCCTCGGCTTGCTCAGTATCGACGCGGGCGAGGTGTTCATCAACGGCCACAGCGTCAAAAAAGAATATGAAAAAGCGCTCGAGAAGGTCGGCGGCATCATTGAAAACCCTGAAATGTACGGGTATCTCACCGGCATGACCAATTTGCAGCTCTTCGCGCGGATGCACGGCAGCATTTCCAGGCAGCGCATCGAAGAGGTGGTCAAACAGGTCAAGCTCGGAAACCGGGTGCACGACAAGGTGCGCAAATACTCGCTGGGTATGCGGCAGAGGCTGGGCGTCGCGCAGGCAATTCTGCATGCGCCCAACCTGCTGATCCTCGACGAGCCCACCAACGGCCTCGACCCGGTCGGCATCAAAGAGCTGCGGGACACGCTGCGCGGGCTTGCCGAGACCAAAAACGTCGCGGTGCTGGTTTCCAGCCACCTGCTTTCAGAGATGGAGCTCATGTGCGACCGCATTGGCATCATCGACAATGGCCGCATGATCGACGTCAAAACGCTCCAGGACATTCACGAGAGCACCCAGACCGTCCTGAGCAGCTACACAATCGAGGTCTCGGACCCGCAGGTTGCCCGCGCCGTTCTGACCGGCTACAACGACCAGTTTGTGCTGACCGAACAAGGCGGCCTGCTCTCGTTCGACGCGATGCGCGAGGATATCGCCAAGATCAACCGGCTGCTGGTGCAGCACGACGTGGACGTCTATTCGATCACTTCCCAGCAGAAAACGCTGGAGGATGCCTTTATGGAAGTGACGAACGGCTCCAAAACACAGATTTCCTAAGGGGGTGGCGGCAATGAAAAAGTTATGGAGACTGTTACAAAACGAATACAGCAAGCAGTTCAGAAAGATCAGCGTCGTGGTCATTGCGGCGTTGATCCTGGCGATTTCCTTTGCAGCGCCCATCATCAAGGACGCCTTATGGAAATCCAGCGTGTACCAATACAACCCCATCACCTCGGAGATCGAGAGCCTGGATTGGCAGATCAGCAGCCTTGAGCAGGACCTGAAGGACGAGGGGTTGGCAAACGGCGCTAAAGTCAACGAGCTGAATATCAAATACCTGCAGGAAAAAAAAGAGCTGCTGGAATTCGCGCAGTCGTGCAACGTGGGCAGCTATGACGACTGGCGCACCGACAGCGTTATGGGGCTCGATACGGTACTTCGCAATAAGCTCACCTATCAGGCCATCCTAGACGGATATTTGCAGGCGGATATCGCCAATGCGCTGTCGCCGGAATTCGACGTTGGAGAGGCGGAGAAGCTCTCCCCGGACGAGCTTACAAACCTTGTTGCGGAACAGGAGAAGGCGCTGGACAAGGGCCGGGGCATCATTCAAAACAACAACTACAAAATATATGTGCAGACCCTCAAACAGCAGCAGCTCGACCAGATTTCCGAGCTGGAGTCGCAGAAAAAATCCTTTGAAGAGGCGCTGGCTGAAAACAAGAGCGACCAGCAGGCCGCGGCCCGCGTCAGCTCAATCGAGAGCAAAATTCAAACGGCCAGGGACCTTGCCGATCTCTATGAGTACCGTATTAAAAACGACATTCCGCTCAATCGGGAGGATTGGCGCAGCGTGACACTCTACTCCATCGCAGACAATCTGATGGTTGCAAACGACGCTCCGATGGCCGAAGAGGACTTCACCATGCAGTATGCTTGGAGAATCGCCGAAGGCTTTACCTACCAGGACTATCTGGATCAGTTCCGCAGCCAGCAGCTCGAAGCGCTTGACAACATCCAGATTTACAAACACTCGCTTGAGGTTGGCAAACCGGAATACAAACAGGCTGTGGACGCCACCCGGCGCAATGCACTCGACGCACCCTCCATGCTCGTACTCACCACGCTTTTCTGTGTGATGATCGCCAGCGGTATCGTCTCCTCCGAGCATTCCAAGGGCACAATCCGTCTGCTGCTCATGCGCCCGGTGAAGAGATGGAAGATTCTTTTGTCCAAATATGTCATGGTGCTTTCGCTGGGTCTCGGCATGGCGTTCCTCAGCACCCTGCTGTATCTTGCGGGCAATATGGTCGCCTTTGGAGCGTCGGATCTCGCGAACCCGATGTATACGATTGTCAACGGCGCAGTCGTGGAATCCAGCTTCTTCCTGTTTTTGCTGCGGGACGTGTCGTTTGTGTTCATTTCGGTGGTGTTTGCCATCTCGCTCGCGTTCGCAGCCTCAACAATATTCAAAAATACGGCGCTTTCCGTCATCTTCGGCGTTGTCACCTGCTTCGCCTCCACCCCGATCCTGCTGATCGCCGGACAGCTCAAGCTCAAATGGGTGATGTATACCCCCTTCCCCTACCTCTCCCTTTCGGGATACACCACCTCCGGCGGTATGGCCAGCATGCTTGCGGAACAGTTTAATATGACCGCGCATCCGGTGCTCGGCGCCTGGTGGCTTGTCGGGCTTTCCGCGGTGCTTGTCTTCCTGGCATTCCTGACATTTGGTAAACGGGATGTCAAGAACTAGACGCCCATTTGTCTAGAGTGTGCAGCCCCTGTTGCGGAAATCCGCGCCAGGGGCTGCACACATATTAGAAACAAAAACGCAAAAGCTTTTCTACATAGAAAGAGCGCGCTGCAAAGGACTTTTTGCAGCGCGCTCTTTCTATGTAGAGGTCAATAGTCAATCTTCTCTAAAATCCCCGTGAGTTTGGCGATTGCCACGCCGTAGTTCGTCATCGGCACGCCGGCCTCTCTCGCCCCTGCCAGGCGGGAGAGCAGGTATTTGCGGTTGAACATACAGCTTCCGCAGTGTATGACCAGCGCATACGGGGACAAATCCTTCGGAAAGTCCACGCCGCTGACCACATCGACCGAAAGCCCTTCGCCGGCTTTTTTGCGCAGCAGCCGCGGCAGCTTGACGCGCGCAATGTCGCCGTCAAGGGGCCTGTGTGTGCAGGCCTCCGCGATCAGCACCCGGTCGGTCTCCCGCAGCCGGTCGATGGCTGCGGCCCCTTCCACAAAGGCGTCCACGTCCCCTTTGTAGCGCGAAAACAGCACCGAGAACGAGGTCAGACGGGTCTGCGGCGGCTTTTGGGAATAGACCTCCGCAAACACCTGCGAGTCGGTGATCATCAGAGCAGGCGGCTGTTGCAGGGCGTCCAGCGCCTGCCCCAGCTTGCCGGCCGTCGCGCAGAGCACGAGGCATTGGTTGTCGAGCAGATCGCGGATGGTCTGCACCTGCGGCAGGATCAGACGGCCCTTCGGGGCCTGGATATCCTGCGGCATCACGAGCAGCACGGTATCCCCCTCGTTCACAAGATGGCCGCAGATGCTTTTGACCTCAAAATCTTCTGGAATCAACCGCGTGAGCGCCTCTCGGATGTCCTGCATACCGGTTTTCCGCACCGCACTCACAATCACCGGTTCCAAAGCAAATTCCTTTCGGACCCTTTCCGCAAACGCCGCGGGGTCCGGCAGCGCGTCGGATTTGTTCACCACGGCGAGCAGCGGCAGCCCGCGCCGGCGGATGGTATCCACCCACTGCTTTTCCTCGGAAAAGTCCCCGTCCTCGGCAAACACCACCACCGCGATATCGGTCCGGTCGAGAACCGAGCGGGTTTTCCCGGCGCGCAGCGCGCCCAGCGCAGTGGTGTCTCCAAAGCCCGCCGTGTCGATGAACACACAGGCGCCGAGCGGCTGGATTTCCATTGCCTTGAACACCGGGTCGGTCGTTGTGCCGCTCTGTTCGGAAACCAGCGCGGTCTCCTGGCCGGTCAGCGCGTTGATCAGCGAGGATTTGCCGCTGTTGGTGCGGCCGAAAAACGCAATGTGCAGGCGGTTGGCCTGCGGCGTCTGTTGAAAGCCCATGTAACCCACCTCGTTTCCAAAAGATTAAACGCCCAAAGCCGTTTAGAAGCGGAAGTCCCGTTTGCCGTCCTCAAGCTGCTCCAGATATTCGAGCGCCAAATTTTTGACCTTGGGGTTGGGGATGTGCGCCATCTCGGCCGCAATGACCGCTTCGCCCTTGGCGCGCGTCTCGTCACCGGCATAGTCGATCAGGTATTCTTTAAGCGTCATCAGCGCGTTCGCCTGGCATACATTCCCGATCTGGCCCGTTTTGGCAAGGCGCATAAACCGGTCTCCCGTGCGCCCCTCCCGATAGCAGGCGGTGCAAAAGCTCGGCACATAGCCAAGGTCGAGCAGCCAGTGGACCACTTCGTCGAGCGTGCGGTTGTCGCTGATGTCGAACTGGGCGGAGTTGTCCTCCTCCGCCTCTTTTTCCTTATAGCCGCCCACGCTGGTGCAGGATGCCCCGCTGATCTGGGAAACGCCGAGACGGAGCACCTCCTCGCGGGATTCCTTGGATTCCCGCGTGCTGATGATAATGCCGGTATAGGGTACCGCAATGCGCAGGATTGCCACGATCTTTTTAAACAGCGCGTCGGGAATCGCGTCGGGGAATTCCT
Source organism: uncultured Oscillospiraceae bacterium (assembly GCA_950097605.1). Lineage (GTDB taxonomy): Bacteria > Bacillota > Clostridia > Oscillospirales > Ruminococcaceae > CATNEU01. Next base: position 8,429 of record CATNEU010000047.1, read on the forward strand.
GCAGGTCCACGTCGCTGGCCGGACGGATGCGCGGCACGCTGATGGTGTGCGGCCCAACGCCAAAGGTGTCCTCGAGGTGCTTGGCGTGCA